>JAGWNO010000016.1 GCA_028871235.1 Gammaproteobacteria bacterium | reverse complement strand
CCCTGAAGTTGTACCGGACGTCCGTATAGAACTGGTTCACGCCGCGCCCGGGAGATGTGCGCCAGATGCCGGGTTCAAGTTCTACATTTTCGTCAAGCGTCCAGCGGAGCGCGAGCTTCGCAACCCATCCCCGATCTGTCTTTTGCAAAGAAGTCTTGGCGGCCCAACCGGCGGACACGGCGAGATCCAGGGTTTGGCTCAGCGCGAAGTGCGCGCCGAATCCGGCGGCATGATCGTGCAGCGGCATGCCGCCGGATGATTCATCCTGATACTCGCCGAACATGAACAGGTGGTCATCGAGCGCGAGGGATGCGGCGACCAAGGGGCCGCGGCCGGTGATGGCGCCGGGTCTTTGTTCCTCCACCGCGCCCGCGTCCAGGAAGGAATAATTCGCTGCGGCGTTCGCCTGCCCCGTTGCCAGTGCACCGAATATGAGTATGCAGAGTGACAAGTGTTGCAACGACTTGACTCCCACCTTCCAAATTGCCGACGAACTCTTGGCAACTCTGCTATCCGACTATTCCGTGCAAGCATCCCATAGGCAGCGCAGCGGGAAGCCCGAGGAAATACCTGGCAAGCGCCAGGGGTGGCCCCCTGTTCTGCAATCCTAAAACGAAACTGAGGGAGGTATGGGGGTTCCCGAGAAATTTGCTTGGATGTGCTCCGGCTCCATCAATCCGGGGGAACTCTGAAAAATCCATCACTGGAGTTTTCAGAGTCGAAAACCGCGAAGTGAATCCGCGGTTTTCCCCATTTTGCACGGATCTGGCCGCTGAAAAATGCCGATGGACCCCGCCACCGCGGGATCGGCACCGGTATCAAGGCAACGTCTGTACCCCATGCGCTGCACCCACCAGCAGCACATCCGCCGGGCGGCGGGCGAAGATGCCCACGCACACCACCCCGGTGATCTGGTTGATCTCCGACTCGAGATGCGGCGGATCGATTATGGACAGGCCGTGGACATCCAGGATGACGTTGCCGTTGTCGGTGATGAAGCCTTGGCGCCAGTCCGGCCGGCCGCCCAGCTTCACCAGTTCCCGCGCCACGTGGCTGCGGGCCATGGGGATAACCTCCACCGGCAGCGGGAAACCGCCGAGCACCTGCACCAGCTTGCTGTCATCCACGATGCATACGAAGCGTTTGCTGACAGCGGCCACGATCTTTTCCCGCGTCAGCGCCCCGCCGCCGCCCTTGATGAGTTGCAGATGGCGGTTGGCCTCATCGGCGCCATCCACGTAGACGGGCAGCTCGCCGGCGGCATTCAGGTCCAGTACCGGGATGCCGGCTGCTTTCAAACGCAGAGTGGACGCTTCAGAACTCGATACCACGCCATCCAGGCGGCCTTTGATGTCCCCCAAGGCATCGATGAAATGGTTGATCGTAGAGCCGGTGCCGACACCGATGATCCTGGCGTCGTGCACCCATTTCAGGGCTTCGAGAGCCGCCCGTTTTTTGTTGTCTTCCACGCCCATGGATGCCGGTCTCCCGACTGCTGTCAAAAAAATAGGCCCGCCAAAGCGGGCCTATTTAAGCAAAGCCTGACGGCTTTACATTGCCGCGCTGGCTTTCCTGCGACGGCGACGACCGCCTTTCTTCTTACGGCCACCGGCTTTCTTCTTGCGCCCGCCAGCCTTCTTTTTGCGACGACGGCGAGGGGCCTTCTTCACAGCAGCCTTTTTCTTTTTCTTGGCCGCGACCTTGGTCTTTTTCGCTTTCGCTTTACGTTTCATAGTCAGGGATCCTCCCGGTTAGATCGTACACGCACCTGAGTATATACAAGAAAATGTAAAATTCCAGTTTTGCAAACATTTTTTCCGATTTTGGAGCACAAAATCGCTTTCAGGACATGTTTTGTACCGTTGCTGGCATCTGCGTGCGGCATTTTGTCGGCGATTTTGCCACTTGCAGGATGCATTCAGGCATCGTCAGCGAGTTTGAGGATGTATTGCCACTGTTTTGTGGTGACTGGTGTGATGGAAAGACGGTTGCCGCGCCGCAGGATGAACATCTCGCGGAGCGTGGCATGACGGCGCAATTCTGTGAGTGTAACTGGCTGCCCGAATCGCTTTACCAGGGTGACATCCACCATGTACCAGAGGGGTTGCCCGGGGGTGCTGCGGGCGTCGAAATGCGGGCTTTTCGGCTCAAAAGCCGTGGTATCCACATGGCCCGCGCGGCTTATTTTCATGATGCCGGCGATGCCCGGCGGTGCACAGCTGGAGTGATAAAAGAAGGCCAGGTCGCCTTTGTGCATCTGGTCCCGCAGCATGTTGCGCACCTGATAATTGCGTATTCCGTCCCACGAAGCGGTCTGGCGCGGTCTGCTGGCAAGATCGTCGATGCCGAACACAGCCGGTTCGGATTTCATGAGCCAGTAGTGCATGCCGGTTTTGTTTCCCGTGAGTCAAAGAAATAGCAGCGGCGTTCCGTGGCCACCCCGGCCAGCGCCACATCCCAGTTTTCTTCATGCAGCTGCTCAAGGCGCTGGAACTCATATGCCAGCCCCAGCAGCATGGGTTTGACGGCGCCGGTCCTGAGGAAGGCGAAACTGCGGTCGTAGAAGCCGCCGCCCATCCCCAGGCGGTGGCCGTTGCCGTCGAAGGCCACCAGCGGTGTCAGCACCAGATCCAATGACTGCGGAGATATGCAGCCGCCGCGGGAGACGGGCGGTTCGGGGATGCCGAGCCGGTTCGGCTGCAGCGCGATGCCCGGTGTGTAGCGGAAGAAGCCGAGAGGTGCATCCCGTTTTGCCTGCAGCACGGGCAGATAGAGCTGTTTGCCGTCCTCGTGGGCCCGCAGCAGCAGCAGCATGGGGTCCAGTTCGCCCTCCACTGCCACGTAAGCGGCTATATGACGGGCACTATGGTATACAGCCTGTGAGGTCAGCACCGCCACCAGGGATTGTGCGGCCTGTTGGCGCAGGTCCGCGGTGAGCGCGCGGCGGCGGTCGCGCATCTGGCGGCGTAGCAGGTTACGCGTTGTCATGGAGGGAAGGATAAGAGGCGCCTCCCGCCAGTGCCGTTACAGGCTTTCGCCCTTGAACCAAAGGTTCAGGTGGAGCCGGCCGTAACGCTTTAGGCTTTCCGCTACCAGGGCGGACCTGCACACCGACGTCAACGGGCCAACTCCGGGGTTTTGATTTAGGCTCAAAGAGTAACCCAGCCCGTATCGCACACCGCAGGAGGTGCCGTAAACTGAAAGGCACGTCTGGTAGGCCAGACTGCGCCGGTGAAAGCTAAAAAGCCAGCGATTGTCCACCGCCGATGGCGCCCGCCAGACGATCGTTGAGTGTACGCAGGCGGCCGAGCAGATGGCGGTCGGCTTCGCTGGCCGACAACTGCGTCTGCAGTACTTCATGGGACAGGTTAAGCGCCGCCATGACCGCGATTCGGTCCAATCCCACCACCTTGCCGCTCGCACGAATCTCACGCATCTTGCTATTAAGCAGTTCCGCGGATTCCTGCAATGCCTGGCGTTCATCTTCCGGACAGGCGACCTGGTATTCCTTGTCAAGGATACGGACGGTGACACGGGTGAGATCCTCGTTCATGCGCTCTGCTCCAGGGATTTAAGACGGGAGATTATGGCCTCCACCCGGCCGCGCACCTGCTCGTTCTTGGCCAGCAGTCCGGCGCGTTCCGTGCTCAAGGTTTCCAGCCGCTCCCGCAACGACAGGTTCTCGCCGCGCAACTTGCCGCAGGTGGCGGCCAGTTCGCCCACGCGGCTTTCCAGCCGCTTGAGTTCCTGCTCCAGCAATTCGCGCGTCTTGTCGCTGTTCATGGCTTCACTATAGAGCCGCGCCCGGGAGCCGGTCAACGCGGCCTGCAGCGTATGGCGGGTCGGTGCGCGGTGCTAGGATAGTGTGTCGCATTCGTGCCGGAGTTGCATTGTCACCCATTCGCTTTGCCCTGCTGCAGGATGCCCTCCGGCGTGCCGGCGCGCGCGCCGCTGCCGCAGAATGCCACGGCACCCTGTGCGGCATCATCTGCGCTGGCGCAAACGCTGAAGATATCTGTTTCAAGCATCTGCTGGGCGGGGCTCCGGACGGCGCCGCATGCCGGGAGCTGCTGTCGGGGCTCAAGCAGGAAGCACAGCAGGCGTTGCACAATCCTGAAGTGACATTCGCACCGCTGTTGCCGGAGGACGATGCACCCCTGGCAGGCCGGGTGGAGGCTCTGGGCGAATGGTGCCAGGGATTCCTGCATGGACTGAGTCTCGGACGCGGCCGTGCGGTGCTGGAGAGCCTGCCGGAGGATGCCGGTGAGGTACTGCGCGACCTGACCGAAATCGCCCGGGCCGGGTTCGACTCCGCTGAGGGCGATGAGCAGGACGAAGTGGCTTACAGTGAGATCGTCGAGTATCTGCGCGTGGGCGTGCAGCTGCTGTTCGAGGAACTGAATCCGCCGCCGGGAGATCACCTCAGCGCGCCCGGTCTGCACTAGTTTTTTCGGAGGCATGGAGACAGCGATGAAGCCACAGGAATTTGCCCGCCGCCGCCGTGAAATGATGCGCTTGATGGGGCACGGGACCATCGCCATCGTGCCTGCGGCGCACGAGAAGATCCGCAATCGCGATACCCACTATCCGTTCCGTCAGGACAGTGATTTCCATTACCTCACCGGCTTTCCCGAACCGGAGGCAGTGGCGGTACTGGTACCGGGGCGCAGGCAGGCGGAATACATCCTGTTCTGCCGTGAGCGTGATCCCCGTATGGAGACCTGGAATGGCCGCCGTGCCGGCCCGGAAGGCGCCTGTCGCGATTACGGCGCCGAAGATGCCTTCCCCATCAGCGACATCGACGACATCCTGCCCGGCCTCGTGGAGCGCTGTGAACGGGTGTTCTATACCATGGGCAATTACCCCGAATTCGATAACCGCATCATCGGCTGGGTGAACGGGCTGCGCGCCCAGGCCAAAACCGGTATGCAGTCGCCCCAGGAATTTGTTTCCCTGGATCACCTGTTGCATGACATGCGTCTCTACAAGAGCAAAGACGAACTCGCCGTCATGCGGCGTGCGGCCGGCATCACCGTCACCGCCCATGAGCGGGCCATGCGCGTCTGTCGTCCGGGCATGAACGAGGCGGAGGTGGAGGCGGAGCTGGTGCACGAATTCCGCCGCCATGGCGGTACCGCCGCATACACTCCCATCGTGGGCGGCGGCGAGAACGGCTGCATCCTGCACTATGTGGACAACAATCACCCGCTGCGCGACGGCGACCTGCTGCTCATCGACGCGGCCTGCGAGTACGACTGCTACGCCTCCGACGTCACCCGCACCTTCCCGGTGAACGGCCGCTACAGTCCCGAACAGCGCGCCATCTACGAGCTGGTACTCAAGGCACAGTTGGCTGCCATAACCAAAGTGCGCGCCGGCAACCACTGGAATGCTCCCCACGAAGAGGCGGTGAAGATACTCACCGCAGGTCTGGTGAAGTTGGGCCTGCTCAACGGCACCGTGTCCAAGCTCGTCAAGGACGAAGCCTACAAGACCTTGTATATGCATCGCACCGGCCACTGGCTGGGTCTCGATGTGCACGACGTGGGCGACTACAAGGTGGGCGATGAGTGGCGTGAACTGGAGCCCGGCATGGTGCTGACGGTGGAGCCGGGCATCTATATAGCCGCCGGTAACAAGGGCGTGCACAAACGCTGGTGGAATATCGGTGTGCGCATCGAGGACGATGTGCTGGTGACCCGGGGCGATGCGGAGGTGCTTTCCGGCGCGCTCATCAAGCACCCGGACGAGATCGAGGCTTTTATGCGCCGGCAGGCGGCGTGACATGAAAACCGCGGCGCCGGGCAGGCAGCGGCAGGCGGGAAGATCCGCAGATCCCTCTCCGGGCGGCGGCGGGCGGAACCGCAAGGAAAACCGTCCCGCGAGCGCCGCTCAGGATGTCCTGATCGCCGGCGGCGGCATGGTGGGAGCGAGCCTGGCGGCGGCGCTGGCGCCGCTGCCGCTGCAAATCGCGGTAGTGGAAGCAGTGGCCTTCGGCAGCCGCAGCCAGCCGAGTTACGATGACCGCATCACCGCGGTGTCCTGGGGCAGTCGCCGCATCTTCGAGAGCATCGGCTTGTGGCCGCAGATTGCGCCCGAGGCCACACCCATCCAGCACATCCATGTATCCGACCGCGGCCATCCGGGTATGACGCGCCTGCATGCAGAGGAGATGGGCGTGACAGCACTGGGTTATGTGGTGCCTAACCGCGTTATCGGCCGGGCACTGGCGGGGTTCCTGGCGCAGCAGCCGCACATCACACTGCTGGCGCCGGCGAAGCTCACCGCCGTGCAGACACAAGGCGATGGCGTGGTCGCGAGCGTGGCAGGTGAACGCGTGCGAACCCTGCAAGCGCGTTTGCTGGTAGCGGCGGACGGCGCCAATTCGCAGATCCGCGCACAACTCGGCATCGCCGCGCGTACCTGGGATTATGGCCAGAGCGCCGTCATCTGCAACGTGAGCGTGGAGCGGCCGCAAGCGCATACCGCCTTCGAGCGGTTCACCGCCAACGGACCGCTGGCACTGCTGCCCATGGGGGAAGACCGTTACGCACTCATCTGGACAGCCGCGGGTCAGCGCGCGCAAGCGCTGCTGGCCATGAGCGACGCGGAATTCCTGGAAGCCGCCGCCGCGGCTTTCAATGGCCGCTGCGGGAAGTTCCTGAAGGCCGGCAAGCGCCATGCCTATCCCCTGAGTCTGGTGCGCGCGGATACACAATTGCGTGGCCGCGTGGTGGTGGTAGGCAATGCGGCACACAGCCTGCACCCGATCGCCGGCCAGGGATTCAACCTGTCGCTGCGCGACGTGGCGGCCCTGGCCGATACGCTGGCGGAAAGCGCCGGCAGCGGCGGCGACGTGGGTGAACAGCAGCGCCTCGCCGCCTATGTGCGTGCGCGCCGCCGCGATCAGACAGGCACCACGCTGTTCACGGATTTCCTCACGCGGGTGTTCTCCAATCCACTGCTGCCGGTGGTCTGGGCGCGCAACGCCGGACTGCTGGCGCTGGAATTGTTGCCGCCGGTGCGGCAACTGCTCGCGCGTCACAGCATGGGGTTGACTTCCCGCATGTCACGGCTCGCGCGCGGCGCGCCGCTCACTGCCGGGAATGGCGTGCCGGGTTCCCTGCATCCGCACAACCACGGCAGGGTGGAGTGAAGCTATGCAGCGCGACTTCGATCTCGTCATCGTGGGTGCCGGCGCTGTCGGCACTGCGCTGGCCGCAGCCTTGCGTGACAGCGGCCTGAGCATTGCCATTCTGGATGCGCATGAGCCATCACGGTTCTCGCTCGAGGCGGATCTGGATCTGCGGGTGTTCGCCATTTCCTGCGGTACGCAACGCATCCTGGCGGCGTTGGGCGTCTGGCAGGACATGCAGGCGGCGCGCATCTCGCCCTATCATGAAATGTACGTATGGGATGCCTTGGGTGGCGCCAGCATCCATTTCGATTGCGCTGATGTGGGCGAGCCGGTACTCGGCCACATCGTCGAGAACCGCCTCATCCAGCATGTCCTGTGGAGGCAGCTGGAACACGCCGCCGGGGTCACGGCGATCTGTCCGGCTCAACCCGCGACCCTGGCATTCGAAGCACAGGGGGTGACGCTCACCTTGCAGGACGGGCAGCGCCTGCGTACGCGTCTGCTGGTGGCCGCCGACGGTGCCGAGTCGGCCACACGGCGGCTGGCGGGAATCGAAACCCGCGGCTGGTCCTATGGGCAGCAGGCGATGGTGGCGCATGTCACCACGGAAAAGCCGCATCTTCATACTGCATGGCAACGCTTTCTGCCCACCGGACCCATCGCATTGCTGCCGCTCCATGACGGCCGCTCCTCGGTGGTGTGGTCATTGGATGAATCCCGCGCTGTGGAAATCAACCGGCTGGATGACGGCGGTTTCTGTGCCGCCGTGACCGCGGCGAGCGCGGCCATTCTCGGCGAGGTGACCGGCACCACCCCGCGGGCGGGGTTTCCGCTGCGGCTGCAGCATGCCCGGCAGTACGTGCGCCCACGTTTCGCCCTGGTGGGTGATGCGGCCCATGCGCTGCATCCGCTGGCAGGTCAGGGCATGAACCTGGGGTTTCTCGATGCGGCCGCACTGGCCGAAGTGATCCAGGACGCTCAGGTACGACACCGCGATATCGGCGATCTGGGCGTGCTGCGCCGATATGAACGCTGGCGCAAAGGCGACAATCTCATCATGAGTATCGCGCTGGACGGCTTTAAACGGCTTTTCGGCAATGAACTTCCAGCGCTACAGTTGCTGCGTGACACGGGTTTGCGCGCTGTAGACCGTTTTACGCCGCTTAAGAGCGCATTCATGAAGCGTGCCATGGGTCTGCATGGCGATTTACCCGCGTTGGCGCGGTAAGACTGTGTTTTTGCAGATCTCAAGCAGACGCTTGAGCCGCCGCCTGCATGACTAACCGTGCAAACAACACCCCGCCGCAGCGTAGTCTTGTTTGCAGCGACGGCGAAGCTCACTTCGCCAGCAGTTTGTCTATCTTGGCGGCACAGATGAAATCGTTCTCCGACAAGCCGCCGATGGCGTGGGTGGTGTAGCGCACCAGACAATGGTTGTAGCCCGCTTCCAGGTCTGGATGATGGCCTTCCTGGTTGGCGATCCAGGCCACCGCGTTCACGAAGCCCATGGTGCCGTTGAAACCCTTGAAGCGGAAATCCTTGTGGATCTGCCGGGCGTCCGCGGACAGCTGCCATTCCGGCGTGATCTTCTTGAGATAGCGTTCGGCTTCCTCGCGGCTCAGGGGTTTGACGCCACCCTCGCAGGGGACGCAGTGTTTTTCAGCCAGTTCCATCGTGACAACCTCGATACTGTGGGATTTATTTTGTGAACAAAGCGATCCGTTCAGGCCCAGGGCATTTGCTTTTCGGCCGGTGGGAAATTGGGTTGGTGCATGCCCAGCCGCCGCGCTTCCGTGATGAGTCCGAATAGATCCATGTGGGCCAGATTGAACATATCTTCCAGGCTGTTGATGATGAAATAGGTGGTCTGGAAGATGTCGATGCGGTAGGGGGTGCGCAACGCATCAACCGGGTCGAAAGGCTTGCGCAGGGGCTTATGGCTGTCGATGGAATAGGGGGTTTCGCCGAACGACGAGACGATGCCGGCACCGTATGTTTTCAATCCTTTGCGGGTGTTTATTAATCCGAATTCCACCGTGAACCAGTAGAGCCGCGCCAGCATGACATGGTCTTTTCTGTCGGCGTGCACGCCGGCCTTGCCGTAAGCATGGGTGAATTCGGCGAATCGCGGATCGGTGAGCAACGGAGTATGGCCGAAGATCTCGTGAAAGATGTCCGGTTCCTGCAGATAATCCATTTCCTCACGGCTGCGGATGAAGGAGGCAGCCGGGAATTTCTTGTTGGCCAGCAGGCTGAAAAACTGGTCGAAGGGGATCAGGGCCGATACCGGCGCCACTTCCCAACCGGTGTGCTGACGCAGTACGGCGGAGACTTCCGTGCACTGGGGGATACGGTCGGTGGGGAAATGCATGCGCTCCAGGGCCTGCAGATAATCATCACAGGCGTACTTTTCCACGATGGGCTGCTGGCGGGTGATCAGATCCCGCCACACGGCATGCTCTGCCCCGCTATAGGGGATATGGCCGTTCTGGTCCGGGACCTTGGCGACGTATCGGGTGCTCTTGCCCATGGGTTCCTGTCTTGTGGCCGCCATTTTAGCAGTCGGCTGCGACTGGCCGGGGGACACCGGACAGATGGGACCCGGCGTCTCTATATATAGTCGCGACTTCAATGACCGGGGTCGGGGTTGATGACCCCGGGTCAGGCTCCCCTTGCCGACTGAAATCAGGTACGAGCCCTATAACGGCTACGCACGTAATCTTCCACAATCTGCTGGAATTCAGTGGCTATCATGTCGCCTTTGAGTGTGATTGTCTTCTCTCCATCTACATACACCGGAGCCACGGGCTTTTCGCCGGTGCCAGGCAGGCTGATGCCGATGTTGGCGTGTTTGCTCTCGCCGGGGCCGTTCACCACACAACCCATGACCGCCACCTGCATGTTTTCCACGCCGGCATAGGCTCGCTTCCAATCCGGCATGCGGGTGCGGATATAGCTCTGGATGTCCTGGGCGAGCTGCTGGAACACGGTGCTGGTAGTGCGGCCGCAGCCCGGGCAGGCGGCCACCAGCGGTGTGAACGCCCGCAGGCCCATGGTCTGCAGGATCTCCTGGGCCACGATCACCTCGCGGCTGCGGTCGCCGCCGGGCTCCGGGGTGAGCGAGATGCGCAGGGTGTCGCCAATGCCCTGCTGCAGCAGCACCGCGAGCGCTGCGGTGGAGGCGACGATGCCCTTGCTGCCCATCCCCGCTTCCGTAAGTCCCAGGTGCAGCGGGTAATCGCAGCGGCCGGCGAGGCGGGTGTACACGTCGATGAGGTCCTGCACGCCGCTCATCTTGCAGGACAGGATGATCCTGTCGTGACCCAGACCCAGTTCTTCGGCGCGCTGCGCCGACCCCAGCGCCGAAGCCACCATGGCCTCATGCATCACTTCCTTGGCGTCTTTGGGTGATGCCGATGCGGCGTTGTCGTCCATCATGCGGGTCAGCAGATCCTGATCGAGACTGCCCCAGTTCACACCGATGCGCACCGGCCGCTCGTATTTGAGCGCCGCCGCGATCATGGTTGCGAACTGCGGGTCGTGTTTGGAACCGCGGCCCACATTGCCGGGATTGATGCGGTATTTGGCCAGCGCTGCGGCTGCCGCGGGATGCGCCGTCAGCAGCTTGTGGCCGTTGTAGTGGAAGTCGCCGATGAGCGGCGCGGCAATGCCCTGCGCATCGAGCTGCTCGCGGATACGCGGCACGGCGGCGGCGGCTTCGTCGGTATTGACCGTGATGCGCACCAGTTCTGATCCGGCGCGCGCCAGTTCCGCCACCTGCCTGACGGTCGCGTCCACGTCGGCCGTGTCGGTGTTGGTCATGGATTGCACCACCAGGGGCGCGCCGCCGCCCACCTGCACGGAACCGACCATCACCGCCACACTGCGGCGTCGCTGGAGAGGAGCAATGCGGGCGTTCATGGATGCAGTCGGTGGGACCGGGATGCGCGGCACGGGGCCTAAATGATAGCGGATTCATCCGGCCGGCGTATGGTGCTGGCCGCGAGCGGATGATGCTGGCAGACTTCCGGTTGTTCAAAGATTAAGGATCAGTCAGTGGCCGGGAGCCCCAAAAAAACCGTGGTTTTTGTCCATGGCCTGTACATGACCGGTCTGGAACTGGGCCTGTTACGGCTGCGCGTGTCCCAGGCCGGCTTCGACACCCAGCAGTTCCGTTACCACACGGTGCTGGAACCAGTGCACGCCAATGCCAGGCGTCTCGCGGATTACATCGCCGGTCTCGATGCCACGATGCTGCATCTGGTGGGACACAGTCTGGGCGGCCTGGTGATCCTGCGCATGTTCGAGCTGGGCGTAAAGGTTCCGCCCGGACGTGTGGTGCTCATGGGGGCGCCGGTGCGCGGCAGCATCGCCGCACGCAGCATCACCCAGAAGAACTGGGGCTGGCTGCTGGGCCAGAGCGGCCCGGACGGCCTTGCGGATGAGCATGAGCCGGTGTGGAACGGCGAGCGTGAACTCGGCGTGCTGGTGGGCACTGCCGGACCGGGCATCGGCCTGCCTCACCCGGAATTGCCGCAACCCCATGATGGACTGGTGGCGGTGGAGGAGACGCACATCCCCGGCGCCACGGATCAGGTGGAATTGGATGTGCATCACACCGGTATGCTGTTCAGCGTGGAAGTGGCGGAGCAGGTGATTGCGTTTTTGCAGAACGGGCGGTTTCAACACTCATAATGTTGAGGCCGGTGGTCTGTCCCTGCCCGGTGTTGATTGGCAGTCGTGAAAGGATACGGTCTATTCCTGTTTGGTGGTTTTATCGGCTTCCCGCTTCAATTCATAGAGCAAATCCAGTGCCTCCCGCGGCGTAAGCGCATCCGGATTGATGGCCCGCAGTTTTTCCTCAATTGCTGACGGCGTCGCTGGCGGCACAAACAGCCCCAATTGCTGCTCGTCTTTTGGTTTTTCCTTCAACCGTCGCGGCGCTTGTTCGAGACGCGCCAGGTATTCCCGCGCCTGGGCGATGACCGCCGGTGGGATACCTGCAAGTTGCGCCACCTGCAGACCGTAGCTGCGGTCCGCCGGGCCTTCCTTGACGGCGTGCAGGAACACCAGCGCATGCTCATGCTCGGTGGCGTCCAGATGCACGTTGGCACAGCCCTCCACCAGTTCCGGCAGGGCGGTGAGTTCGAAGTAGTGGGTGGCGAACAGCGTGAAAGATTTCAGTTCGCGGGCGATGTAGCTGGCCGCCGCCCAGGCCAGCGACATGCCGTCATAGGTGCTGGTGCCGCGGCCGATCTCGTCCATGAGCACCAGACTTTTGTCGGTGGCGTTGTTGAGGATGTTGGCGGTCTCCACCAT
Organism: Gammaproteobacteria bacterium; assembly: GCA_028871235.1. Classification (GTDB taxonomy): domain Bacteria; phylum Pseudomonadota; class Gammaproteobacteria; order Natronospirales; family REEB76; genus REEB76. The sequence goes on along the minus strand of JAGWNO010000016.1, from coordinate 6,286 downwards.
CTCCACCATGAAAGTGGAGCGGCCGCCGGCAAGATCATCGGAAGCACCGATGCGCGTGAAGATGCGGTCCAGCGGGCCGAGCACGGCACGCGTGGCGGGCACGAAGCTGCCCATGTGGGCGAGCAGCACGATGAGCGCCGTCTGCCGCATGTAGGTGGATTTACCGCCCATGTTGGGACCGGTGATGATGAGCATGCGACGCTGGTCATCGAGCTCCAGGTCATTGGGCACGAAGGGCGTATCGATCACCTGCTCCACCACCGGGTGCCGGCCGGCTTCGATGTGCAATGTTGCAGCATCCGTAAGTTCAGGCGCGCTGAGCCGGAGTGCGGCGGCGCGCTCGGCGAGGTTGGCGAGTACATCCAGCGTGGCCAGCGCCGCGGCTGTCTTCTGCAACCCGGCCAGTCCCTCGATGAGCCGATCCAGCAACGCGGCGTAGAGGCCTTTCTCCCGCGCCAGCGCGCGCTCGCGGGCCGACAGCACCTTGTCCTCGAAACCCTTCAACTCCGGCGTGAGGTAGCGTTCCACGCCCTTGAGAGTCTGGCGGCGCAGGTAGTCGGCGGGCACCTTGTCCGCCTGGGCGCGGGTCACTTCGATGTAATAACCGTGCACGCGGTTATAGTTCACCCGCAAGGTGGCGATGCCGGTGCGCTGGCGTTCGCGCGCCTCAAGGTCCGAGAGATACTGGTCCGCATGCTCACTGATGCGCCGCAGCTCGTCCAGCTCGGCATCGTAAGCTTCGGCGATCACGCCGCCGTCACGGATAAGCGCCGGCGGCGTCGCCACCAGGGCTGCTCGCAGCAGCGCATGGGTTTGCGGGTGCTCGCCGATGTCGGCGGCGAGCCGGCGGATGAGCGGGGTATCGAACGAGCGGAGCGTCTGTTGCAACGCCGGCAGTTGGGTGAGCGCGTAACGCAACTGCGTGAGGTCCCGCGGCCGCGCCGATAAGAGCGCCACCCGCGCCAGGATGCGTTCCAGATCGCCAATGCCGTTCAATGTCTCCCGCAGCGGTTCATAGCGCCGGTCGTCCAGCAGCGTGGCGACGCAATGATGGCGCTCCCTGAGAAGAGCATGATCCCGCAGCGGCCGATTGAGCCAGCGGCGCAACAGCCGTGCACCCATGGCGGTGACTGTACGATCCATGACGCCTGCAAGGGTGTGTTCCGGACGATCGGCGAGACTGGTCTCGATTTCCAGATTGCGGCGGGTGGCGGCATCAAGGATGAGTGCGTCGTCGCGCCGCTCGGTGACGATGCCGGTGATATGCGGCAATGCGGTGCGCTGGGTCTCCTGCACGTACTGCAACAAGGCACCGGCGGCGGCGATGGCGAAGCTCAAAGCCCCGCAGCCGAAGCCGGCAAGATCGCGGGTCTTGAATTGCGCGGCCAGCAGGCGGGTGGCGGTGGCGACATCGAAATGCCAGGGCGGGCGGCGGCGTGCGCCCGGTCGTTCCGTGAGCGTGCGCGGCAGCACCGTGTCTTCGTCGAACAGCAGTTCCACCGGTCTGAGGCGTTCCAGTTCGGCGTTGAGCGCGTCGTCGCCGTCCACTTCCAGCAGTGTGAAGCGGCCGCTGCCGAGATCCAGCGCGGCGATGCCGTAGCGCGTGCGACCGCCGTGCACCGCGGCCAGCAGGTTGTCGCGGCGCTCCTCCAGCAGCGCTTCATCGGTGACCGTGCCCGGCGTGATGAGGCGCACCACCTTGCGCTCCACCGGACCCTTGCTGGTGGCGGGGTCGCCGATCTGTTCGCACAGGGCCACCGATTCGCCCAGCCTGATGAGCTTGGCGAGGTAGTTTTCTACTGCGTGATAGGGTACGCCCGCCATGGGGATGGGGCCGCCGGCGGACTGGCCCCGTTGGGTGAGGGTGATGTCCAGCAGCCGCGCCGCCTTGCGGGCGTCGTCGTAGAAGAGTTCGTAGAAATCGCCCATGCGGTAGAACACCAGGATGTCCGGGTGCTCCGCCTTGACGCGCAGATACTGGCGCATGACCGGCGTGTGGTCGGCGAATGCGTCGTCGCTGGCGTCGTTCATGGGATCAGTCGCTTCCATGGTGAGTGGGCGATGCTAGTGACCGCGACCAGCGATGGCAAGCGGCCGGTGTTACCCTTGAGTCCATGGGATGCCGGGGGAAAACGCCGTGAACAAGACCGACGATCCAGCTCTCACGCTGTTGGCCGCGGAACTCGGGCGGCGGCTCTTGCTGCATAACCTGAAGCTCGCCACCGCCGAATCCTGCACCGGCGGCTGGGTCGCCAAGTGCATCACCGACATCGCCGGCAGTTCCGACTGGTTCGATCGCGGTTTCGTGACCTACAGCAACCACGCCAAGTCCGCCATGCTGGGAGTGGCGGAGAAGACCCTGGCGGAGCAGGGCGCGGTATCCGAAGCCGCCGTACGCGAGATGGCCATGGGCGCGCTGGCACACAGCCAGGCCACGGTGGCGGTGGCGGTGAGCGGCATCGCCGGGCCGGGCGGGGCGGCCATCGGCAAACCGGTGGGCACGGTATGGATCGCCTGGGCCGGCAAGAAGCGCGACAGCGTTTCCGCCAAGCATCTTTTCAGTGGGGACCGCGAGGGGATACGGCGGCAGGCGGTAGCCACGGCGCTTCAGGGCTTGCTGAAATACCTGAATGCCTGAAAATAAAGCCGTCTGATCGCTGAGAGCGATGGCACTCAAAGATAGCTGAATATAAGCTGTCAATTCTGTTCGGTCGCTTGATTACACCGCGATGAAGGGGTACAAAAGAATGCAATGCGTGAAGCGGTGTATCGTCAACCGCTAGCGTGACATCAGCAAAGGAGTGGCAAGATGGCAACACAATGGAAAGTCTCGGGTACCTACTTTGAATCCTGTAACTGCAACGCGGCCTGTCCGTGCGTGTTCATGGCTCCACCAACCGAGGGCGAGTGTCATGCGCTGCTCGCCTGGCACATCGATAAGGGCAGCTTCGACGGTGTCCAGCTCAACGGCCTGAATGCCGCGTTGTTCGGGCATGCGCCCGGGCACATGCTGCAAACGAAATGGAAAGTCGCCTTGTACGTGGATCAGAAGGCCACCGACAAGCAACGCGACGCCTTGACCAGGATTTTCTCGGGCCAGGCCGGCGGCCATCTGGCGAACCTCGGGCCGTTGATCGGCGAGGTCCTGGGCGTCAAAAGTGTCGCCATCGAATACCGCGCCAGCGGCAAGCAGCGCAGCCTGACGATTCCTAAAGTAGCGCAAATGGAGATAGAGGCGCTGGCGGGACAGGACGGACAGGATGTGACGCTCGCGAACATCCCGTTCACGCCGGTGCCGGGATATCCCACGGTGGTATGTCATTCGAAACAGCTCAGTTATAAGGATCACGGCTTCAGCGTGCAGGTCTCGAAGAAGAATGGCTTCTACTCTCCCTTCAGCTACCAGGCCTGATGCACAACCCGGGACGCTCTCCAGCCGCGCGGTAGTCATCGGCAGCATCGTCGGTATCACGCTGCTCGCGTGGGCCTATTTGGCGTATCAGTCCTGGGCCATGGATCACATGGACCTGGTGGGCATGGCGATGCCGGGCATTCACGCATGGGGCGTCTGGGACCTGACGCTGGTGTTCATCATGTGGACCGCCATGATGACGGGCATGATGGTTCCATCGGTCAGCCCGGTGGTTCTCCTGTTCGCCCGCATCCAGCGCGAGCGGCGCGCCCATGGCCAAGTCTACATTGCGAGCTGGCTGTTCCTGCTGGGCTATCTGATCGTGTGGACCGGTTTCAGCCTGGCGGCCACGCTGGTGCAATGGGGACTGCACGCCGCGATGTTGATCTCGCCAGCGATGGTCGGCACCAGCCCATTGCTGGGAGGCGCGGTATTGATTGCCGTCGGCATTTATCAATGGACCCCCGCGAAGCATGCTTGCCTCGCCCGCTGCCGCTCGCCGCTGGCGTTTCCGCTGAACGACTGGCGCGACGGGAGCGGAGGCGCGCTCGCCATGGGGCTGCGGCACGGACTCTACTGCACCGGCTGTTGCTGGCTGTTGATGCTGGTGCTGTTCGTCGTCGGCGTGATGAACCTGTTGTGGATTGCGCTGCTCACTGTGTTCGTGTTGCTGGAAAAAGCCTTGCCGCGAGGATTATGGATCAGTCGCGTGAGTGGCGGGGCGCTGATTGTTTGGGGAGGGTGGATGGGGAGCGCGGCGTTACGGGGGCTCCTGGATGGCGTCGGCGCCTGACGATCTGCACTCAAGCCGGCCGCCATGGATAGCGGCTTGGCAGTGCGACATCCCGGAATCGATATGTACTTGTGCGCGCAGCCGTTTGGTGCCCTCTGCGCGCGGATTTTTCAGGCGGATCCGGTGACCGAGCGGCTGTTTTTTGCGCTGTGGCCGGATGCGGCGGTCCGTCAGGTCATATATAAGGAAACCCGCCAAACGGTGCGGGCAAGCGGCGGCAAGCCGGTGCCGCCGGAGAATTTCCATATCACCCTGGCTTTCCTCGGCAGCGTGGATACCGCCGTGGCGGACGCAGCCCGGGAAGCGGCGGCCGGCATCCATGGCCAAGGCTTCCACCTCAGTCTCGACCGGCTGGGTTTCTGGCACGAGCCGCGGGTGGTGTGGCTCGGTGCCAGCGACGTGCCCCCCGCCGGGCGACGGCTGGCGGCATCGCTGCTGGACGCGCTGCACACCTGCGGACTCACGCCCGACCCGAAGCCGTTCCTGCCGCATGTGACTCTGGTGCGCAAGGTCAGCAGACCCGGGGACCCCGGACCGGCGCCTGTGATCCACTGGCCGGTGGAGGCATTCGTGCTGGTGCGCTCCATCACGCGTGCGCAGGGCAGCGAATATCGGCTGCTGGACAGCTGGCGGCTCACGGCGTGGGCTGCGGGGTGAGCTGATCTATGGAATAATTGGCATACTGTTTTTTTAACCAGAATTCACGCAACTCAAGCAACGGGTGTCCCATGGATGACAACAGAAAAAAGGCGCTGGCGGCAGCGCTCTCCCAGATCGAGAAGCAGTTCGGCAAAGGATCGGTCATGCGCCTCGGTGACCATATTGCCTCCCGCGACGTGGATGTGGTGTCCACCGGTTCCCTGGGCCTTGACATCGCGCTCGGCGTCGGCGGCCTGCCGCGCGGCCGGGTGGTGGAGGTTTACGGACCGGAATCCTCCGGCAAGACCACCCTCACCCTGCAGGTGATCGCCGAGGTGCAGAAGAAAGGCGGCACCGCCGCCTTCGTGGACGCGGAGCATGCGTTGGATCCCAGCTACGCGGGCAAACTCGGCGTCAACGTGGATGATCTGCTGATTTCGCAACCGGACACCGGCGAGCAGGCGCTGGAGATCACCGATATGCTGGTGCGTTCAGCCGCCGTGGACATGGTGGTGGTGGACTCGGTGGCGGCGCTCACGCCCAAGGCCGAGATCGAGGGCGAGATGGGCGATTCCCACATGGGACTGCAGGCGCGTCTCATGTCCCAGGCGTTGCGCAAGCTCACCGCCAATATCAAGCGTTCCAACACCCTGGTGATTTTCATCAACCAGATCCGCATGAAGATCGGCGTCATGTTCGGCAATCCCGAGACTACCACCGGTGGCAACGCCCTGAAGTTCTATGCCTCCGTGCGACTCGACATCCGCCGCATCGGTGCCATCAAGAAGGGCGAGGAGGTCATCGGCAGCGAGACCCGCGTCAAGGTGGTGAAGAACAAGGTGGCGCCGCCGTTCCGTCAGGCGGAATTCGAGATCCTCTACGGCGAAGGCATCTCGCGCGCCGGTGAGATCATTGAGATCGGTGTGCTGCAGAACCTGGTGGAGAAATCCGGCGCCTGGTACAGCTACAAAGGCAAGAAGATCGCACAGGGCAAGGAAGGCGCCCGCGAATACATGCAGCAGAACCCGGAAGTGGCGGCCGAAATCGAGCAGGCCATCCGCGACAAACTGTTGCCGAAAAAAGTGAAGGCCCCCGCGGGTGAACCTGCCGAAGTCGCGGAAACCTGAAGGCGAGGAGGCGCGCGATCCCGCGCGGGTGCGCGCCGCCGCACTGCGGCTGCTGGCGCGGCGTGAACATTCCGCCGAGGAATTGCGCGGCAAGCTCGAAGCACGCGGTTACGAGCATGCCGCGGTCGCGGCGGTGATCGGCACGCTGGCGGGCAAGAACCTCCTCAGCGACAGGCGCTTTGTCGAGGAATTCGTGGCGAGCCGCACCCGTCGCGGCAGCGGCCCCCTGAAGATCCGCGAGGAGCTGCGCGGGCGCGGCGTGGATCCGGAGCTGGTGGAACAGGCCCTCGCTGCCCACGCGGAGGCGTGGCCGGA
>JAGWNO010000167.1 GCA_028871235.1 Gammaproteobacteria bacterium | reverse complement strand
CTTGAGACTTTTCTCCGCATCATCCATGGTGGACACCCAGATGGGGCGCACCGCATGGCCGGCTTTGCGCAGCACGCTGTTGAGGTGCTCCGCTTCGTTCTGGGAGGCGGTGATGACCAGGACAGGCAGGGCGTTCCGTGGCGTCAAGAGAGTCCCTCAGGAGTCTCGGCTAAGCGGTGGAGTCTAATGGCTATTTTTATTATATGCACGCGGTGTTTCCAGGCAAACGGTCAAAACACGACTGGCGACAGCTCCGCGTCCTCCTCCAGCGGGAGTTTGGCGGGGGCACCGGGGACTTCGCGTACCAGCCGGGGAACCAGGTAGCCCGGCAGGCGCCCGCGCAGGCGGCCCATCAAGCGCCGGGCCGCGCCGTCCGGCACATCGAAATGCGCCGCTCCCTGCACCCGGTCCAGCATGTGCAGGTACTAGGGGATGACCCCGGCCTCCAGCAGCGCCTCAGACAGCTGCGCCAGCGCCTCCACCGTGTCGTTTACGCCGCGCAGCAGCACCGACTGGTTTAACAGGATGGCACCCGTCTGGCGCAGTTTCGCGCATGCATCCCGCACCGCCTCGTCCAGTTCCTGGGCGTGATTGGTATGCAGCACCACAACCTTTTGCAACCGGCAGGCAGTGAGCCAGCGGAGCAGTGTTGCATCCACTCGCGAGGGCAATACGACCGGTTGGCGCGTGTGGATGCGCAGTATCTTTATATGACGGATCTGTTCAAGCGCCGCGGCCAGTTCCGCCAGAAGCCGGTCATTGAGCGACAGCGGATCACCGCCGCTGAGTATCACTTCACGCACGCTGGTATCGCCGCGCAGGTAGTCAAGGGCATGGCGCCAGCCGGCGGCGCGTGCCGTCTCCTCTGCGTAGGGGAAATGGCGACGGAAGCAGTAGCGGCAATGGATGCCGCAGGCACCGGTGGTGATGAGCAGCGCGCGGCCCTGGTATTTATGGAGCACGCCGGGGTGCGCGCGACTCTGCAGGTCGCCCACCGGATCGGCGCTGAAGCCGGGATGCTGCTCGAGTTCTTCACCCAGAGGCAGCACCTGGCGCAACAGCGGGTCGCGGGAATTGCCCTTGCGCATGCGTGCCACGAAAGACCGCGGCACCCGCAGCGGGAACTGGCGGGCGGCGGTGTGTGCTGCGCTCGTCAATGCCGGGTCCAGTTCCAGAATGCGTATAAGCTCAGCCGGGTCGCTCACAGCGTCGGCGAGTTCGGTCTGCCATTGGGTGGCCATGGATATGTCCGGATGCCTGGGGTGCTGCCCTCAAACGGCCATTGGCGGTATCATTACGCGCTTTGCGGGCGGCTGCGGCCGCCATTTTGCACCCAACTCGGCAGGAAGAAAATGGCAAGTTACAGCACCAATGAATTCAAGGCCGGTCTCAAGATCATCATGGACGGCGACCCATACAACATCATCGAAAACGAATTCGTGAAACCCGGCAAGGGCCAGGCCTTCAATCGCGTCAAAATCCGCAACCTGCGCACCGGCAAGGTCCTGGACCGTAACATGAAATCCGGCGAGACGGTGGAAGCCGCCGACGTGGTGGAGATGGACGTGCAGTATCTCTACAGCGACGGCCAGTTCTGGCATTTCATGAATCCCGAGAACTACGAGCAGCTGGCCGCCGACGCCACCGCCATGGGTGATGCACCCCAGTGGCTCAAGGGCGAGGAGGCCTGCAAAGTGATGCTCTGGGACGGACGTCCGCTGGCAGTCACCGCGCCGGTGTTCGCTGTCCTCAAGGTGACGGAGACCGATCCGGGCTTGCGCGGCGACACCGCTACCGGCGGCACCAAGGCGGCGAAACTCGAGACCGGCGCCAGCGTGCGTGTGCCGCTGTTCATCAACGAAGGTGAGCTGATCAAGGTGGATACCCGCAACGCCACGTATGTGGCGCGGGCAAAAGAATAGCCAGAGGTGGGGAGTGAGGGCGAGACGGGAATAGGCGGTGATCCAGTGAATCAACGTCCCGTCGAGCGGGCGTACATGGATGTATGCCCTGGACTTTTGCGCGCAGCAGGCTAGCGCGGCGCAAAAGGAGATAAGCTCATAAATGAATGCTGTGCACATATGGCGTCCAAGCGCCACGCTCACCAATCTTAAGTTGCGTGCCGAACTGCTGAAGAAACTGCGGGCATTCTTCGAGGCCCGCGGCGTACTGGAAGTGGAAACGCCGGCCTTGTCCCGTGCCGGCGCCACCGATCGTCATCTCGCCAGCTTCCGGGTGGAGAACCCGCAGGGCGGATTTCTGTATCTGCACACCTCGCCTGAATTTCCCATGAAGCGTCTTTTAGCTGCCGGGTCGGGCGATATCTGGCAGCTAGGCAAGGTGTTCCGTGCCGGTGAGGCGGGGCGGCTGCATAATCCCGAGTTCACACTGGTCGAGTGGTACCGCGTGGGTTTCGACCATCGCCGTCTTATGGATGAAGTGGCTGAATTCATCGGCGTGCTGCTGCCTGGTTTGAAAAAATCACCTGAGTATTTGAGCTATCGCGAGGCTTTCCGGCGCTATGCGGGTTTTGATCCCAGCGCCGCGGATAAACCGGCTTGCATCGCGGCCCTGCGGGCATGTGGCAAGGAACCGCCTGCGCAAGGGGATATGGACTATGACGGCTGGCTGGATCTGGTGGCGGGTGAGATCGTGTATCCGTCCATGGGTCATGGCCAGCCCACCTTTATATATGACTATCCTGCGAGCCAGGCAGCGCTCGCCCGAGTCCGGCCCGGTAATCCTCCTTTGGCGGAACGCTTCGAGGTTTTCGTGAACGGCATCGAACTCGCCAATGGTTTCCATGAGCTCGCCGATGCTGCCGAGCAGCGGCGGCGGTTTGAGAACGATCTTGCCTATCGCCGCGCTCACGGCCTCCCGCAGATTCCGATGGATGAGAATCTGCTGGCGGCACTGCAGCATGACTTGCCAGAGTGCGCAGGTGTTGCGTTTGGTTTCGACCGGCTGGTGATGCTGGCCGCCGGCGCGCGGTCACTGGCCGAAGTGCTGGCGTTTCCTTGCGAGCGCGCGTGAGCACTGGCGCCAGAACCAGATGCCATAAACCAGCCCGTTGACGGCCAGCACCAGCATGCCGAGTCCGATTTGGATGTGCGCGGTGAGATTCGCCGGGTACAGTACCGGCAGCAGGTAATGCTCCACGAAGTCGCCGCGGTAAGCGGCCGCCCCCGCCAGACTGCGCAACCAGTTTTCCAGGTAGGTGAGCGGGCAGACGATATGCAGGAATTCCGTCAGCGCTCCCCAGGCGAGTGCCGGCAGGTGCAGCCAGACGAGCCTTTTCCAGCGGAATAAAAGCAGCCCGCCGGCGATCACGAAGATCACAAAGGCGAAGTGGAGCAAAACTACCGCGTCGGCGAGGTACAGGTACGGCACATGAGAATATTGCGGCGTAAAATACCGTTTAGTCCAGTAAGACCGGTCAGGGCATATTAAAGATGTTCGAGCTCAAATCCGTGGGAACGGGCAGCAAGGCGGAAC
>JAGWNO010000166.1 GCA_028871235.1 Gammaproteobacteria bacterium | reverse complement strand
TCTGCGGCAGACTGCGGATGGCGGCTTCGATTTTGGCCTTCTGTGCGAGCAGGCTCGCACGCTGCTGGTCGAGTGCCTGGATGGCGGGGTAATCCGGCGTGAACTGCTGCGAGAGCTGGGCGTTCTGCAGGCTGACCTTGGTGAGCTGCTCCTGCACCTGCGCCGCCTGATCCAGCATGGCCTTGGCCTCCAGACTCATTTCCACGCGCCCCTGCTTTGTCTCGTAAGCACTCAGCGCCGCTTGTGCCTCATTGGCCTGATTTTGCAGCAGCGGCAGTTGGTCGTTCACGAATTGCAGGCTCTTGGTGGCCTGCAGCGCTTCAAGGCGCGCGCTCTCGGCAACATAGGCATCGGCAATGGCATTGAGCGTGGCGGCGATGGCAGTGGGATCATGGCCTTCGAGCGTCATCAGCAGCACGCCGGTCTCCAGCCCCTGTTCGGTGACATTGAGTCTATTGTTGAGTTCGCGATACACGCTCAGCGCTGGAAGCTTGATCACGCTGAACTCGGCGCCGGGGCGCGCATCGAGTTGCGCGACGGTAATTCCGGCATCGTCGCCGGCGAGCGCGGTTTTTTCCGCCTGGCCCACCTGACCGGTCAGCAACTTGTCGCCACCCGGGCTGTAAAGGCTGTACTGCCCGGCCGCACCGGCTTTGAGTTTGAGCTTCTTGCCGTACCACTCCCGCGGCAGGTTCAGTGAAGTGATTTCCGCGGCGGGATTGCCGCTCACGAAGAACCGGCCGAATACCGGGAATTCATCCGGCCTGACGGACAGCGTGAGATGGCGCGCGGAGATGGCGGCGAGCAGCACCGCGCGCGAGCGGATGATCTGGATTTCGGTATCCGCCGAGGGCGGGCTGCCGAGCATTTCCTGGATTTTGTTGAGGCCGGCGAGGATGCTTTGCGGCTTCTTGATCTGCATGAGCACGTCAGCGCGGTACACCGGGCGTGCCAGGAACGCGTACAGCAGGCCAAAGGCCAGAAACACGCCGGCGAAGCCCGCAATCCACCACTTTCCATCCAGCAGCGTGGCGACGAGTTCGCGCAGATCTATCTCGTCCGAATCGGATTCGGCTAGAAGGGCGCGCAAGATTTGCTCAACCATCAGAAATTTCCGATGACCTTGGTTTCATACAGGGTCTGCACCGTGGGCAGGATCTGGCTGACCACGCGGTTCCAGGCGCCCAGGCCGGAGGTCGCCACGAACACCACGTCCTGGGGCTTGAGCTCGAAGCGCGTGGCCAGGAGCATGGTGTCCGGCGAGCGCGCGTTCAGCCAGAACACCCGGGGCTGCTCGTAGGCGCCGCGGAACACGAAGATGCGCGCCGGGTTGGCGGTGTTGAGATTCAATCCGCCGGCCTCGCCCAATACCTGGGCCAGGTTCAATTGTCCGCCGCTGATGGCGTAGTTGCCGGGCTTGAGCACTTCGCCGATCAAATGCACCTGGTCGAAGCTGTTGTCCGGCACCTCGATGATGTCGCCGGCCTGCACCAGCCGGTCCTGCTGCTGGTTGCCGTACTGGTAGAAGTCCCGCAGGTTCAGCACCTGGCGGTTTTGACCATTGATTAGAATCACGTGGCCGAGATCGGCCAGGGACATGGACAAGGCCGTGCTGGGATCGGTGGTGCTGGGCAGCGAGCGGATCGCGCCGCCGGCCGCGTCGATGGCCTGGGACACGGTGATGGGCACGTTGGTCACGGGATACAGCCCGGGCTTCATGACCACCCCGGCCAGCTGGTATTGCTGGCTGTGAAAACCCACCACCGTCACGTTGATCTGCGGGTCCTTGATGTAGGACACCAGCGCCTGGGAAAGTTTGGCGCGGATCTCGCCGGTGGTGAGCCCGGCCACCGGCAGGTCGCCCACGTAGGGGAAAAAGATGCTGCCGTCGCTGCTCACCACGAAACCGTTCTCTTCGGTGGGCCCGTAGGCCGGGCTGTAGGCGCTGCCCAGGCCGGCATCGGTGTTGCTGATGCTGAACTGGGGAAAGGTGAGTTCCGGATGGTTCCAGACGATGATGCGCAGCACGTCCTGGGGACCGACCCGGTAACGGTAGTCCTTGAGCGCCTGTGCCAGCGCCGGATTGGCGCGCGGCGCGGCCGCCGGATCCGGCATGGCGTTGAGTTTCAGCAGCAGCGCCGGGGTGATGGGCTCGATCGTAAACTGGCCGATGCGCTGCGGCTCGTTCTGTTGCGCCACCTGGTAGTGGCCCTGGTCGAAGCGGTAGCCGAGGCCGGCGCAGGCGGCCAGCAGCAGGCACGAAAGGCTGGTCAGCAGGTTCTTGATCATGCGGCTTGGGTCCCCAGTTTTTCCATCCACGCTCCCAGTCCGCGGTCGATGGCTTGCAACGCATCACGGAACGCCTGCTCGTCCCCGCCGTAGGGATCCGGCACCTCGAAGTCCTGCCAATGGCCCCAACGGTACACCCGCCCGTGCAGCGCCGGCCAGCTGGCCTCGATGATCTGCTGCTGGGCGCGCTCCATCACCAGCAGCAGTTCACAGGCGCTGAGCCAGCCCGGATCGGCCTGCCGGGCGCGGTGGCCGCGGATGTCCAGGCCCCGTTCCGCCATCAGTGCCACCGCCAGCGGATCGGCGGGTTCCCCGGCCAGGGCGATGAGCCCGGCCGATTCCACCCGTACCGGCAGGTGCGCCTGTTCAATGGCGTGCTGCAGCACGGCGGCGGCCATGGGGCTGCGGCAGATGTTGCCGGCACAGATTGTCAGCACGCTGCCTAGCATGACTTACCAATCATCCATACGCTCCCATAGGATGGGATGCGCCCATCACCCGAAATGTTTGCGCACTATTCCCTTGCAGAATTTCCTGGCCGTAGGCCTGCGAATTCGCCAGCCGCCGTGGTTGTTGGTGCCTGGCGGCGGCCTGATTATGACCGATGCCGGGACTGAAACCAATCAAGCTAAATCTGACAGCACCGCCCTGGCTCAGGGATGCGCCGGCGCTCCCAGGAGCGGCGTCTTGACGGGTGTCGCCAGGCCGATGAATTTGGTGATTAAATCATCACCGAAGTCCGCCACCCAGACGTTCCCCGAAGGATCTGTGGCGATGCCGGAAGGCAGCACCAGCGATGCATCGCCGTAGCCGGCCGTGGGACTCAAGGCCTGGCCGCCGGCGTCCAGTTCGGTGATGCTTTGGCCGTGGAAATTCGTGATGAACACGTTGCCGGCGCTGTCCACCGCCACGCTGTTGGGCGCATCCAGGCCGCCACCGGTGAAACCGCCAGCGGGCGAAAGCGGACAGCCGCTGTCGCCGGGCGCGGGCGTTTGCGGGCAGGACGCGGGCGGGGTGTTGCCGCCCAGCAGCTCGGTAACGGAATTGGTGTAGTAATCCGAAATCCAGACGTTGCCGGCCGGATCCAGGGCCAGCCCCGCGGGCGCATCGATGCCGCCGCCGGTGTAACCGCCGGCAGGGGAAATTGCGGCGCCGCTGCTATCGAATTCGCTGACGCTACTGCTGCCCTGGTTGGCCACCCACACGTCACCACCCG
>JAGWNO010000015.1 GCA_028871235.1 Gammaproteobacteria bacterium | reverse complement strand
ATTGCGAAAGGCTCTTGCGCTGAAGTACGCTCGCAGCTTTATGCAGCGCTGGATAATAAGTACATTGATGCATCGGAATTTCAGTCCGCGCAAGAACTCGCCGTTCGATCATCAAAGGTAATCGGGGCCTTACGCGCTTCCATAAGTCGCCGACAGAACACAGACAACGCCTGAAGGAACTCGTCATGTCCGCCAATACCGCAGCACGCAGCACCCAGCACGCAGCACCCGCGAAGCAGGACTATTTCGTGAAGGACATCAATCTGGCAGATTGGGGCCGCAAGGAGATCGCCATCGCCGAGACCGAGATGCCCGGACTCATGGCGGTGCGTGAGGAATACAAAAAACAGCAGCCGCTGAAAGGCGCGCGCATCGCCGGCTCGCTGCACATGACCATCCAGACGGCCATGCTCATCGAGACCCTCAAGGCGCTGGGCGCGGATATCCGCTGGGCTTCCTGCAACATCTATTCCACCCAGGATCATGCGGCCGCGGCCATCGCCGCCGGCGGCACGCCGGTGTTCGCCTACAAGGGTGAGAGCCTGGACGAGTACTGGGAATTCACCCACCGCATCATGGAATGGGCCGACAACGGCACCCCCAATATGATCCTGGACGATGGCGGCGACGCCACGCTGCTGGTGATCCTGGGCTCCAGGGCGGAGAAGGATGCTTCCGTCATCGCCAAGCCCGCTAACGAGGAAGAAACCGCGCTCTTCAAGGCCATCAAAAAACGCCTGGATACCCGGCCGGGTTTCTATGCGCGGATACTTGCCAATATAAAAGGTGTCACCGAGGAAACCACCACCGGCGTGCATCGGCTTTACGAGATGCAGAAGGCCGGCAGCCTGCCCTTCCCGGCCATCAACGTCAACGATTCGGTGACCAAGTCCAAGTTCGACAACCTCTACGGCTGCCGCGAGTCGCTGGTGGACGGCATCAAGCGCGCCACCGACGTGATGATCGCCGGCAAGATCGCGCTCATCGCCGGCTACGGCGACGTGGGCAAGGGTTGCGCCCAATCGCTGAAAGGGCTGGGCGCCAGCGTCTGGGTCACGGAAATTGACCCCATCTGCGCGCTGCAGGCGGCCATGGAAGGCTACCGGGTGGTGACCATGGAGGAAGCCGCCGACAAGGCCGACATCTTCGTCACCGCCACCGGCAATCTGGACGTGATCACTCACGCGCACATGCAGCGCATGAAGCACAACGCCATCGTCTGCAACATCGGCCACTTCGATTCCGAGATTGACATCGCTTCGCTGCGAAAGTACACGTGGGAAAATATCAAGCCGCAGGTGGACCACGTGATCTTCCCGGACGGCCACCGCATCATCGTGCTGGCGGAAGGGCGCCTCGTGAACCTGGGCTGCGCCACCGGCCACCCGAGCTTCGTCATGTCCAACTCCTTCACCAACCAAGTGCTGGCGCAGATCGAGCTCTATGCCCACGGCGACAAGTACCGGAACGAGGTGTATGTGCTGCCCAAGCAGCTCGACGAAAAAGTGGCGCGCCTGCACCTGCAGCGCATCGGCGCGCACCTGACGAAGCTCACCCCGAAGCAGGCCAGATACCTGAGCATCGGGGCCGAGGGTCCGTTCAAGCCTGAGCACTACAGGTATTAAACAATCCTTGCCTGCAAGGCGGGGTTGCTGATACAGCGCCTCGCTGCCGCCAGGGGCATTTGTCCATGCCTGATTCCTGGCACCGTGCCAGATACGGCGCCGGCGGACACGCGGCATCGCCAACTTCATCCAATGTCCATGATGCTGTCACCTGCGCGTCATGCCTGGCGGATATTGTCCGCGGTGAAACACCGGGGGAACACCGCCATGTTAATCAAGACTGCCGATCCCAGCCGCCAGATGGAGAATATGTTGCAGAAGCGTGAATGGCGCAGACGCATGGCCCGTCGGGGGTGCGTCGCGGAACAGGTTGCCGCGCCTACGGCCGCAGTGCCGGGCACCACCATGCCGCCGCGCGCACCGCAGCATGCGAAACTGCGCGGCGCCATCGCGCGCAAACCCGGCGCCATCCATGCACCCCGTTTTGGCGAAAATATGTCGCCAGGGACCGTCGGGGGTCTTTCTCTGCTCTGAAGGCGCAGCCTGCGGACTTGGCTTTCCCCACGGCCTGAGGAGCAGCGCGGTTGCGGAAGGTAGGAACACAGGCGGCTTAGACGATAGAATACGGCTGCTGAAAACCGGCGCCTGCCGTATCGGCAACCTTCATCGCTTGCTGGAAACCCCCTGTGACCACCCAATACCCCCCGCATATCTGGCATAACGGCAAGATCAAACCCTGGGCCGAGGCCACCGTGCATGTCATGGCCCACGCGCTGCACTACGGCTCGTCCGTCTTCGAGGGTATCCGTAGCTACCCCACACCCAAGGGCGTGGCGATCTTCCGGCTCCAGGACCACCTCAGGCGCCTGTCCAACTCGGCCAAGATCTACGAAATCCCCATGCCCTACGATCAGGCGACGCTCACCGCCGCCTGTCGCGAGGTGGTACGCGTGAACGGCCTCAAGAAAGCCTACATCCGCCCCATCGTCTTCCGCGGCGCCGGCCAGAGCCTGAGCCTGAGCGCGGAGGCGCCCACTGACGTGGCGGTGGGTGCGTGGGAACTGGGCGGCTACCTCGGCAAGGACGTGATCGAGCAAGGTATTGACGCCTGCGTGTCCTCCTGGCAGCGCTTCGCACCCAACACCATCCCCGCCGGCGCCAAGGCCGGCGGCAACTATCTTTCCGGCCAGTTGATTGCCCGCGAAGCCCGGCGGCTGGGCTTCGGCGAGGGCATCGCGCTGGCCAGCAACGGACTCCTGAGCGAGGGCGCCGGTGAAAACCTGTTCCTGGTGTTCGACGGCGCGCTGCACACCACGCCGGTGAGCGCCGCCATCCTCAACGGCATCACCCGCCATTCCATCATGACCCTGGCCCGGGACGCCGGCATGAGCGTAACCGAGCGCGAACTGCCGCGCGAATATCTCTATCTGGCCGACGAGCTGTTCATGTGCGGCACCGCTGCCGAGATCACGCCCATCCGCACGGTGGACGGCAAGCCGGTGGGCAGCGGCAAACCCGGCCCGGTCACACGCAGGCTGCAGGATATGTTCTTCGGCCTGTTCGACGGCCGCACCCAGGACAAACACGGCTGGCTGGAACCGGTGAACTGATCCGCATTCCCCGCCGCGCGTACCGGCGAATACCTCAAAAGCGCTTGCGCGCCAGCGTCAGGCCGTCGCCGATGGGCACCAGGGACAAATCAATGCGCTTGTCCTTGTGGAGCGCCGCATTGAACTCACGGATGGCGACGGTATCCTCGCTCTTGTCCCGCTTGTCTATGACGCTGCCGCTCCACAGCACATTGTCCACCGCCATCAGCCCGCCGGCACGCAGCAGCTTGAGGATGCGTTCGTAGTAGTTGAGATAATTGCCCTTGTCGGCGTCGATGAAAGCGAAATCATAACGGCCCTGTTCGCCGTGGTTAAGCATCTTGTCCAGGGTGCCCACTGCGGGCGCCAGGCGCAGATCGATTTTCCGGTCGACGCCCGCCTCCTGCCAGTAACGCCGCGCCACGGCAGTGAATTCCTCGCTGACATCGCAGGCGATGATGCGGCCTTCATCCGGCAGCGCCATCGCCACGGACAGGCTGCTGTAGCCGGTGAACACGCCCACTTCGATGCAGCGTTTCGCGTCCATCATCTGCACCAGCATGCGCATGAACTGGCCCTGTTCCGGGGAGATCTGCATCCGCGCCTGTGGATGCCTGGCGGTCTCCTCGCGCAGGCGTTTGAGGATGGGCGGCTCGTGCAGAGACACCTGCAGCAGGTAGTCATACAGCCGGTCGCTCATGGAGATGGTACGATTGGACATGGCTGCCACCGCCGCTTGTTTCCCCGATGATGGCTGATTCTACTCCGCTGCACCTGCTGCAGATTACCGACACTCATTTGTTCGCGGACCCCGAGGGCCGGCTGCACGGTATCAACACGCGGTATACGCTGCAGACGGTGCTGGCTGCGGCGCGGCTCCGCCCTCCGCCCGACCTGGTGTTGCTCACCGGCGATCTGGTGCACGACGGATCTCCGGCCGGCTATCGCGCACTCACCGCGATGCTGCCACAGCTGGCCGCGCCGGTGGCCTGCATCGCCGGCAACCACGATGCCTACCCGGGCTTCCGCATCCTCGCGGACAGCGGCCTGCGCGTTGGCGGCACGCAGACGCTGGGAAACTGGCGCATCGTGCTGCTCAATACGCAGATGCCGGGCAGCGAGGGCGGCCATCTGCAAGCCCGCGAACTGCGCCTGCTGTCGGAGGCGCTCGCGCAGTCACCCGAGCCGCACATCCTCGTGGCCCTGCACCACCACCCGCTGCCCATGGACAGTGCCTGGCTGGATCGCATCGCCCTGGACAACGCCGACGATTTCTTTGCCGCGCTGGATGCCAGCGACAAGGTACGCGGCGTGATCTGGGGGCATGTGCATCAGCTCCACGAGTCGCAACGCCGCGGTGTGCGGCTGCTGGGCACCCCCTCCAGCTGCATCCAGTTCCGGCCCGGCTCCCGGGACTTTGCGCTGGATACCCGGCCCCCGGCCATGCGCTGGCTGACGCTGCACGGCGACGGTGGCATTGATACCCGGGTGGAATGGGTTGCACAGGCGTGAGCTGTGAATCTGCCAGAGTAATCCTGACTCATGGTCCTCATCGCTCTTGCTAAGATGCCGCCCAGGCAACGGATACCAGCGCCATGAACCCACTGGAAGATCTCGTCCAATACTACCGCTGGCTCCGGCAGTACGGCCTCAACGATTCCCACAGCGGCAACGCTTCGGTGCGCGACGGCGACAGCGTATGGGTGACGCCCAGCGGCGCCTGCGCCGACACCCTGAGCGCCGCCGCCCTCATCCGCTGCCCCGCCGCCGGCAAGCCCGGTGAGGGCGCTTCCCTGGATGCACCGCTGCATCTCGCCGTATACCGGAGCAACCCGCGAGCGCGTGCCGTGCTGCACAGCCACGGCCCCCATAGCGTGGCGCTCACCCTGGACGGCGAGGATTTCGTGCCGGTGGATTTCGAGGGCAGCTGTTATTTTCCGCGGGTGCCGGTACTCGACATCCCCTATGCCGAATATGTGAGCGAATCGCCGCGACGGGTGGCGGAGACCCTGGTGGAACATCCCATCGCGGTGGTGCGCGGCCACGGCGTGTACGCCTGGGGAGAAACCCTCGATCGCGCCTACAAGTGGACCTGCTCGCTGGAGATGTCGGCCCGCACTGCCTGCATCGCGCGGCTGGTGGGTACGCTGCCCTGAATCCGGAATGCGCCGGCGCAGTATTTTTATCTCCCTGCCGCTCTCCGCAGCCGCAGTCATCCGGGGCACACCGTCCCGCGGACGGCAGGCCTTATTTCTTCTTGCGGGTCAGGCGGGACACATGCGTCATCTACCGTGCAGGGTCGGTACATACCCTTAATCCGGACGACTGCCGGCTGAAAGCGGATGACTACGGAAAACTTGCGGCGGCGTGGAGCAGCGATGCATGCAAGCGCCCGCGGGACAGGTGCGCCGGCGCACCTGAAACTGCACGGCTGTGCCGACCGGCTATAAACGCCAGCGCCTGATCAACCGCGGTAGCGCTGCAATACCAAGGTGGCGTTGGTGCCGCCAAAACCAAAACTGTTTGACATGACGCGCTCAAGCTCCGTGGTCCGCGCCTGCTGCACGATGGTCAGCCCTTGGGCCTGCGTATCCAGTGTTTCGATATTGATTGAAGGGGCGATGAAGCCGTTTTCCAGCATCAACAGGCAGTAAATCGCCTCATGCACGCCGGCCGCGCCGAGTGAATGGCCCGACATGGATTTGGTGGATGACACCGGGGGTGCGGCACGGCCGAACACTTCGCGGATGGCGTTGAGTTCAGCGGCATCGCCGGCCGGTGTGGAAGTGCCGTGGGCATTGAGGTAATCGATAGGCCCATCCACGGTGCCAAGCGCCATTTGCATGCAGCGCATCGCGCCTTCTCCGGACGGAGTCACCATGTCATAGCCGTCCGAATTGGCGCCATATCCCACCAGCTCGGCGTAAATCCCGGCACCGCGCCCCAGCGCGTGCTCCAGTCTTTCCAGCACCACGATGCCTGCGCCGCCGGCTATGACGAAGCCGTCACGGTTGACGTCAAAGGGTCGGGATGCCTGGGACGGCGTATCGTTATAACGCGAGGACAGGGCGCCCATGGCGTCAAACATGCCGGTCATGCCCCAATGCAGCTCCTCGGCACCACCGGCGAATACCACATCCTGTTTGCCCAATTCGATCTGTTCCATAGCGGCACCGATGCAATGTGCCGAAGTCGCGCATGCCGAAGAAATGGAATAATTGACACCCTTGATTTGGAACGGTGTGGCGAGACCGGCGGAAACGGTCGAGCACATGGTCCTCGGCACCATGTAAGGCCCCACCCGGCGCACTCCCCGGCTGCGCAAGGTGTCGGCCATGTCAATCTGATTGGCAACCGAACCGCCGCCCGAGCCGACAATCAGGCCGGTACGCGGGTTGGATACCTGTCCGGTTTCGAGTCCCGCATCGGCGATGGCGTTATGCATGGCTACATAGGCATAGGCGGCGGCATCGCCCATGAAGCGTTTGATCTTGCGGTCAACCAGCGCCTCCAGCTCGATTTCAGGGATACCGGCTACCCGGCTGCGCAAACCGAGCTCCGCGTATTCCTGCACATAGCGGATGCCGGAGCGCCCCTCACGCAGGGAGGCGGTGACGCTCGCCCGGTCGTTGCCCAGACAGGAAACGATCCCAAGCCCGGTCACTACTATGCGTGCCATGACGGTATCTTAAAAGGCATCCGTGGATGTGAACAAGCCGACACGCAAATTGCTGGCGGTGTAAATCTCGCGGTCATCCACCAATACACGGCCGTTACCGATTCCCAGCACCAGCTTACGCTCGATGACGCGCTGCATGTCTATCTCATAGCGGACCTTGCCGGCGCCAGGCAGCACCTGACCGGTGAAGCGCACCTCATCCACCCCCAGGGCCCGGCCGCGGCCCGGATTGTCGCGCCAGCAGAGATAAAAACCCACCAGCTGCCACAGCGCATCCAGCCCCAGACAGCCCGGCATCACCGGATCGCCGCGGAAATGGCAGGCGAAGAACCACAGGTCCGGGCGGATATCCAGTTCCGCTTCCACGCAGCCCTTGTCCTGTGTCCCGCCCGAGGCGGCGATGTGTGTGATGCGGTCGAACATCAGCATGTCTGGCAACGGCAAGCGGCCATTGCCGGCGCCGAACATCTCGCCACGTCCGCAGGCCAGCAGTTCATCCCGTGTGAATGAGGATTGATTCATTCCGGTTCCTTATATAAGCCTTCTGCAGAGTCCTGCCCGGGATCGCCAAGCACGCGTCCCGCACTGCAATCACCGGGCTGCACGAACTGCCGCAGTATCGCTTCGAAGATACGGGCGATGCCAGCGGCATCCAGCCCGCCTGCGGCCGCGAGACCGCGGGCCCTGGCGATGATCTGCTGTTCGCGCTCGGGGGAATACAACGGCATCCCCTGCCGGCGCTTGAGGCGCAATATACCTTGTGCGAGCCGATTGCGCCGCACCAGCAGCGAGACAATCTCGGCGTCAATGGCGTCAATGGCGCGGCGCAGGTCGCGAATCCCGTCCGCGGGCAGGGCGCTCATGCTCCCGCCGGTGCCGGGTGGGTCCTCATTCACGGCGCACCCCCGGGCTGGCTGGGGCCGCGGGCGATTGCGCGCCGGTTGATCTGCATCAATGTGGCAAGCGGCGAAGGCGGGCAGCATCGCTGCCGGCTACGACCGGAGGCGATGCCTGATGGCATCAGGTTTGCACCACGCAGGAATACCGCCGAACCAGCCGGCGCCCTGGTCCGCGACCGCGCTGGCGGCCGGATTGGCGCTGGCCGCGGCGGCACCGGACTGGGTCAAGCAGCGGGTTCTGACGCGGATACTTAACTGCGTATTCCGCGAGGCGCTGGCAAGCGGGGACCTGGATTTTCTTGCCGGGCGGCGCCTCGGCATCCGCATCGAGGATGCCGGTATTCTGTGGGGCTTCACGCACACGGCGCGAAAACTGGTGGTGCTGGGGCGTCAAGCGGCTCTGGAAGTGACCATCCGCGGTACCGCAGCAGATTTTCTCCTCATGGCGAGCCGCCGGGCCGACCCCGACGCCCTGTTCTTCCAGCGCCGCATCGTCATCGAAGGCGACGTGGAACTGGGAATCGCGGCCAAGAATTTCATGGATACCCTGGAGCTCGACGAACTGCCCTGGGTGCTGCGCACGCCGCTCTTGGTCCTCTCCAGGACCTTGGCCGCCGGAGAATCCCCCGCCCGCGCCGACTGAGCACACCGCGCTCATGCCGCGCTGCCCGCCGGCGACTGGCGGGTCATACCCGCTTCTCCGTACCAATAGCCGTCGCAGGCCGGTGCGTCCATGAACGGCGTGAGATCGGGGGGCGCGCCCTGCCCGGCGCGCAGGGCTGCATGGAAGCCGCGCACGATCTCGGCCATATGTTGCGACTGGGGACTCAGGCGCAGACAGTTCACGCCCAGCGACTGCATCTCGCGCCACGCCGGCAGCAGGTTCAGCACATTTCCGGACTGGGTCTGGATGCCGTTGAGGGTGAGAAACCGCCGGTCTTCCTGGGTATACAGCGGCAGACCGTCCGGATAGTCGAGACACACGAAGCCGCACTCGTCCTTGGGCAGATTGCGGGCACGGGCGGTGAAACAGCGGGCCGAACAGGCGAGCGGCAGATGGCCGAAGCTGAATACCTCCACCTCGATCTGATCGGCGAACCCGAGTTCTGCCGCCTCCCGCAGTATGGCAGCAAGTGTGGCGCCCGGGAGTTCCACCGGCGGTACCCAGCGCACCAGGCCGCGCTGCTGGAGATAGTGAAGCGACCCGGCGTTGTAGAGGTTGATGGCCGGACCGGCGACGAATGGCAGACGTTTTTCCGCCAGCAGGCGCACGGCAGCCATATCATTGGCCTCCACCAGCAGCTCACCATTACCGCACAGGCGCGCGAGCACACTGAGTTCCGATTCGGCCTCAATCAGGGTAAGCGTGGACAGGATGATCTGCCTGCCGCCCACGGCGAGATGCCGGGCCAGATCGATCCAGTCGGCCGTGCGCAACGCGCGCCGCTTGGAACATACCGTCTCGCCGAGGTAGATGGCATCCAGTGGCAGCCCCGCCATCTGCTGGTAAAATTCCAGCAGCATTTCGCGCTGCCAGTAGTACAGGATCGGCCCCAGCGAAATTTTCATCGGCGGGGCTGTGGCTATTGCCACGGACGGTGGTAGGCACCGAGCGTAGTCCGGGCGCCTTCGGAAACCGCATCCAGCGCCGCCATCCATTCGCCACGCACCGCGAACCCGTCAGGCTCCGCCGCCAGGACATCGAGAGCATTGCGCCAGATGCGGGTGATCTGCGCCACATACGCAGGATTGCGCTGCCGGCCCTCGAGTTTGATGGCTTGGATGCCGGCGCGCGCGAGTTCCGGCAACAGTTCCAGGGTATTGAGGCTGGTGGGCTCTTCGAGCGCGTGATACACCGAGTCACCCACGCGGAACCGCCCCTTGCATACCACCGGATAGCCGGCCGGCTCGTGTCCGTGAATGCGGTCTATCAACACGCCGTTCAAGCGTACATCGAGACCGTCGCGTCCCTGCTCCCAGCGCACCGCATGGGCCGGCGAACAGGCGCCGTAGGTGTTGGGCGATTTGCCCGTGGCGTAGGAAGACAGCTGACAGCGTCCCTCCGCCATGATGCACAGGCTGCCGAAGCCGAACACCTCGAGATCCACGCCGGCATTGCCCGCGAGTTGCTTCACCTGGGCGAGCGACAGCACCCGCGGCAATACCGCCCGGCGGATGCCGAATTCCTGCCGGTAGAAGGCGAGTGCCTGCCGGTTGGTGGCTGATGCCTGCACCGACAGATGCAGCGCGAGTTGTGGGTAGCGCGTGCGCGCGTATTCCATCAGGCCGATGTCGGCGACGATCACGGCATCGAGACCCGCTTCGGCCGCAATATCCACGGCCCGTCGCCAGCGGGCCAGCCCCTGCGGCTGGGGGTAAGTGTTGAGTGCAAGGAACACCCGGGTGCCGACCACATGCGCGTAGTACGCGGCCTTGGCGATATTCTCCTCGGTGAAATTGAGCCCGGGAAAATGCCGCGCATTGGTTTCGTTCCGCAGCCCGATATAGACCGCATCCGCGCCGTTGTCGGCGGCGGCCTTGAGCGAAGGCAGGTTGCCGGCGGGCGCGACCAGTTCCACGACCGTCAACTCCTGAGTTGCACACCGGTGGTGGCGGCGATTCTAGGTGGAGCAGCCGCAGGTGTAATTGATCTGGGTCATGTCAGCGGGAAGCCTCGGCGCCACGCAGTTCGCTTTCCAAAGCAAGCTGGACTCGATCCAGCTTCATCAGCGATGCGAAGGGAAGGCAAACCCAGGCCCGCGGTTGCGGCCTGCCTGCGTAAAAATGTTGAAAAACAACAGGCCGCGGATGAGCGCCGTTCAGATCTCGATCATCTCGAAGTCTTCCTTCCCCGAGCCGCAGTCCGGACAACGCCAGTTGAGCGGCACGTCCTGCCAGCGGGTACCTGGCGCGATGCCGCTCTCCGGATGGCCCTTGGCCTCCTCGTACACGAACCCGCAGATGACACACATATAGGCTTTCATGGCCGTCTTGGCGGCTACCGGGGCGATCGCACTCATATTCTATAAACTCAGTCCAGGATGTGTTGTTCGAAGGGGGCATATTTTCGCACGCCGGCCCCGGTCGCGGAACCGGCACGGGGTAAAATTCGGCCATGACATCCCCATCCTCACCCGCCGTGGTGCTGGCGATAGCCGGCAACGATCCATCCGGCGGCGCCGGCCTCATCGCCGACCTGCAAGCGATCACGGCGCTCGGCGGCCACCCCACAGCGGTGGTGACCGCGCTCACCGTGCAAGATACGGTGAACGCGTGGCGGGTGGAGGTGATGCCGGCGGAACTGGTCGTACAGCAGGCGGAAACGGTACTGGCGGATCTGCCGGTGACGGCCATCAAGCTGGGTCTGCTGGGTAATGCCGAAGTAGGCCGTGCGGTGGCGGTGCTGCTGGCTGCCCACCCACAGATCCCCGTGGTGCTGGATCCGGTATTGACGGCCGGCGGCGGCGGCGCATTGGCGGAAGATGCGCTCATCGACGTCTACCTGGAAAAACTGCTGCCGCTCGCCACGGTCGTGACTCCCAACGAGGCGGAGAGCCGGCGCCTGGTACCGGCAGCGGGCAATACCACAGCCAGGGCCGCCCTGCTGCTGGCGCGGGGCTGCCGGCATGTACTCATCAAGGGCGCTGATGCGGACACGCCGGAAGTTAACAACAGCCTGTTCAGCCACGATGGCTCACAATATTCGCTGACCTGGCCGCGGCTGCCGGGGCGATACCACGGCTCCGGCTGTACACTCGCCTCCGCCATCGCCACCCTGCTGGCCCGCGGCCATGCACCGCGTGCGGCGGTCGAGATGGCGCAACGCTACACCTGGGAAACCCTGAAACAGAGCTGGCAACTTGGCAAAGGTCAGCGCATCCCAAACCGTCAGGCGGAATCATGAGTGCGCACTCACAGACATTACGCGGCCTGTACGCACTCACCGATGCCGCACTCACTCCGGGAGACGCATTACTGGCGGCAGTGGCAGCGGCCATCCGCGGCGGTGCGCGGCTGGTGCAGTACCGCGACAAGTCAGCAGACACGCAAGCCTGCCGCCAGCAGGCGCGCGCGCTGCTGGACCTGTGCCGCGACCACGGCGTACCGCTCATCATCAACGATGCAGTGGATCTGGCAGCGAGTCTGGCTGCTGACGGCGTGCACCTGGGCAGGGACGATATCTCCTTAAACGAGGCGCGCGTGCAGCTCGGTCCCCGCGCCATCATCGGCGTGTCCTGCTACGACTCGATGGCGCGCGCCGTAAGCGCCGCCCACCAGGGCGCCGATTATGTCGCCTTCGGCGGTTTCTTCCCTTCACCCACCAAACCGGGCGCCGTGCTTGCACCGCCGGCGCTGTTGGCACAGGCACGCCTGCAATTAAGCGTGCCGGTATGCGCCATCGGCGGCATCACGCCGGATAATGGCGCGGCGCTGATCAAGGCCGGTGCCGATATGCTGGCGGTGATCAGCGGGCTGTTTGCGGCCAAGGATGTGGAGGATACCGCGCGGCGCTACGCGCGGCTGTTCAAATAAACAGGGCAACGGCCGTCCCGATCGCGGGTGCTCGCAGCGAGTAGCGCCGCTCCCGCCCGCAGACGCCCTGGACAAAGAGAGTGACAGCGTGACATCAAAACTGTTTGCGGAAGCCCAGCGTTACATCCCCGGCGGCGTCAATTCTCCGGTGCGCGCCTTCAAGGGCGTGGGCGGAGAACCGCTGTTCATCGAACGGGCGCAAGGCGCCTATCTGTATGACAGTGACGGTCGCCGCTACATCGATTATGTCGGTTCCTGGGGACCCATGGTGGCGGGCCACGCGCATCCGCATGTGCTCAGCGCGGTGCGGGAGACCGCGAAGCAGGGCCTGAGTTTCGGCGCGCCCACAAAAATCGAGACGCAGCTGGCGCGGCGCATCTGCGCGTGCATGCCCGCCATCGAACTGGTGCGCATGGTGAATTCCGGCACCGAGGCCACCATGAGCGCCATTCGCCTGGCGCGTGGTTTCACCGGCCGCGATACCATCGTGAAGTTCGAGGGCTGCTACCACGGCCATTCCGATTCACTGCTGGTGAAAGCCGGTTCCGGCGCGCTCACTCTGGGTGTGCCCGGTTCCGCCGGCGTGCCCGCGGCGCTGGCCGCACTCACGCTCACGCTGCCCTATAACGACGCCGCCGCGGTACGCGAGGCCTTCGATCAATCCGGCAGGCAGATCGCCGCTGTCATCGTGGAGCCGGTGGCCGGCAACATGAACTGCGTACCGCCGCTGCCGGGGTTCCTGGAGACACTGCGGGAACTGTGCACGCGGCACGGCAGCGTGCTGATCTTCGACGAAGTGATGACCGGTTTCCGGGTGGCGCACGGCGGCGCTCAGGCCGTCTACGGCATCCGCCCGGATCTCACCACTCTCGGCAAGATCATCGGCGGCGGCATGCCGGTGGGCGCCTGCGGCGGGCGGCGCGACATCATGGAGCAACTTGCGCCGCTCGGTCCCGTGTATCAGGCCGGCACCTTGTCGGGCAATCCGCTGGCCATGGCGGCGGGCGTGGCCATGCTGGAACTGCTCGATGCACCGGGCTTCCATGCGCAGCTGCAGCAGCGCACCCGTCAGCTGGTGGAGGGCCTGCAGGCGGCGGCGCGGACAGCCGGGATCCCTCTCACCACCAACCAGGTGTGCGGCATGTTCGGACTGTTTTTCACCGACGCGCCGGCGGTCACTGGTTATGCCCAGGTGATGGCCTGCGACGTGGCGCGCTTCCGGCGCTTCTTCCACGGCATGCTGGCAGAGGGCGTGTACTTCGCACCCTCCGCCTACGAAGCGGGCTTCCTGTCCACGGCGCACAGCGACGCGGACATCGAAACCACAGTCGCTGCGGCGCAGCGGGTGTTCCGCACGCTTGCCGACAGGTGACAGCCACGCGGATTAGGCGCAGTATTTTTCCAGCTGTTCGGGTCCGGTGCTGGCATCGGAGGGTGCGGCCATGGCCATGCTCAAAGTGTTCAAGTACCTCAAGGAGGACGAATACCAGGCGCTGCTGAAGGCGGCGGAACGCAAAGCCTACAAACCGGATGCCGCGCTCATCCGGCAAGGTGAGGAGCAGACCGATATCTTCATCATCGTGCAAGGCGAGGTGAAGGTGCAGCGCGACCACGACGGTTTCATGGTGGATCTGACACACGCCGGTCCCGGCGCCATCTTCGGCGACATGTCCTTCATCGAGGGCCAGCCGGCCAGCGCCGGCGTAGTGGCGTACGGACAGGAAACGCTGGCGGTGATCATCAGTCACGGCCAGATACACGATTTCACCACGCGGGATACGGGGTTCGCCGGGCGCTTCTACCACTCGCTGGCGGAAATCCTGTCGCGGCGGCTGCGCGAAACCAATGACCTGGTCACCGACGACGTCAATCCGGACGCTCTGTGGGGCAATAATTGACGGTGATCGCGGGTTGTTTCATCCCGCGGTTGCCGGCCGCAGCGCCTGCACCAGCGTGCCGATGCTATCCAACCGCAAGCGTGCGTCGGCGACCTCCAGCAGGTACTGCCGCTGCGGCAGCGCCAGCGGCAGTACCTCGGCGAGACGGTAACCCACCCAGGACGCATCCGCGTAAGCCGGCGTGATCGCCGCGTAGCGTTGCGCATGCTGCTCCAGGATGCCGCGCAGCAATTCAGCCAGCGGCCGGGATTCGGGCGGCAAGGGCAGCGGCGTTTCCTCCGCCAACCACTCCACTTCGGCGATGTTGAGGCCGTCGTGTTGGATGCGCACCCGATGCACACGGAAACGTTGCCCGCCGACGGTCAGGATGTTCAGCAGTCCGTCGGCACCGCTGCTCCAGTCGCGGATGTGCGCCAGCGTGCCGACCGTGTGAGTGCGCGCCGGCACGCTGCCGCGGCCCTGCTCGATGAGGCACACGCCGAAACCCTGATCGTTCCTGAGGCAGCGGCTCAGCATGTCGAGATAACGGGTTTCAAAGATCCGCAGCGGCAATGGCCCGCCCGGGAACAGCACCGTGTGCAGCGGAAACAGCGGGAGTTCTGCCATGCGGCTGATTCACCCTCAGGTCTCGGCTTCGCCCCAGCGCGGCACCAGCTTGTGGGGGACATCCAGATGATCGAGCACGCGCGCCACGATGAAGTCCACCAGGTCCTCCACCCGCGCCGGCAGATGGTAGAAACCCGGATTGGCCGGCAGGATGACCACGCCGAGGCGCGCGAGTGTCAGCATGTTCTGCAGATGCAGGGCCGAGAACGGCGTCTCCCGCGGCACCAGGATCAGCTTGCGCTGCTCCTTCAACATGACGTCCGCGGCGCGTTCGATGAGGCTGCGGCTGGCGCCCACCGCCACCGCCGCCAGCGTGGCCATGCTGCACGGGCAGATCACCATGGCGCGGCCGCCGCCGGAACCGCTGGCCATGGGCGCAGTCCACTGCTCCGGGCCGTACACGCGCAGCTGTCCCGCCTGCGCAGCGTAACGCTCGCTCAGCAGCTGCTCCACATCCTGGAGGCGTCCCGGCAGCTTCAGGTCGGTCTCCATGTTGATGACCAGCTGCGCCGGTTTCGACAGCATGAGATGCACGCGCCGCTCCGCCTTGAGCAGCAATTCCAGCAGCCGCAGCCCGTATTGGGCGCCGGAAGCGCCGGTCATGGCGAGAGCGATGAGGTTGTTATCCATGTTCAAATATCGCGGGCAGCGGCTGTTCCGGGTGAGCTGTGATTATGGGGCGGCCGCGGTTATGACGCCACCTTATATATATCACTTGCCGGTCAGCTTGCAGGAAACCCGGAGCGGCGCCGACTGGCGGTGTACTGGGCCCTCACGCTGCGGAGATCAGCGTGCCGTCTGCAGTCATCCCGCAAACCGGCAGGTGCGTGGTGCTGCGCGCATACCCCATGCGTCCCTGGTGATCCAGCATGATGAGCCCGGCTTCACTATGGGTCATGTCCACGAAATGCCGGATGGCGAGTTCTGCGGCGGCCGGGGCATCCAGCCCTTGCTCCAGCAAATGCACCGCGCTGCGCGCCAGCGTGGTGCGGATGATGTCCTCGCCGTGACCGGTGCAGGACACGGCACCACGGGCGTCGGCATACGTGCCGCAGCCGATGAGCGGCGTGTCGCCCACGCGCCCCGGCAGCTTGTCGAAGATGCCGCCGGTAGAGGTAGCGGCGGCAAGCCGGCCATGGCTGTCCAGCGCCACCGCGCCCACGGTGCCGTGCTCGCGTTCCCAGCGGGTGCGCTGTCCCGGCACCACCAGCTCCCGGGGATCACAGACCTCGATGCCCTGCTGGCGCGCAAACCGCAAGGCGCCTTCCGCCGCCAACAGGATATGGCGGCTCGAATCCATCACCCTGCGGGCCAGGCGGATGGGATTGCGGATACCGCTCACTGCCGCCACCGCGCCGGCTTTTAATGTGGCGCCGTCCATGATGGCGGCATCGGTCTCCACCCGGCCCTCGCGGTTCAGGGTCGATCCGGTACCGGCGTTGAACAGCGGGTTGTCCTCCAGCACCGCCACCGCCGCTTGCACCGCATCCACCGCGCCGCCACCCTGCTTCAGGACCGCATAGCCCGCGGCCGCCGCAGCATGGCAACCCCGCTGCCTGTCTTCAAGGCTGGCGGCGCTGACTTCACCCGCGCCGCCATGCACCAGGATGGCGAGATGCATTTTATCCACGCGCCTGGTTCATTCATCCCTGAAGATCTTCACCACCAGGTTCCCATGAGTATCGATATAGCCGCGGTACATGCCCGCGGTGTTGAAGGCAGTGACGATCTCGCCCTGCCGGTCGAGCGCAATCAGACCGCCCGAGTTCTCGCCACCGAATTTCACCAGCTTGTCGTGGATCTCGTAATCCACCGCCCGTTTCAGACTCCAGCCCCGGTATTCCATCAGGTCGGACACGTCCTTGGTGAGATTCAGTTCCATGTAGTATTCGCCGGTACCGGTGCCTGAGGCTCCGCAGGTGAGGTTGTTGGCATAGGTACCGTCACCGGGAATGGGGGAATCCCCCACGCGGCCGTCCAGCTTGTTGGTGAGGCCGCCGGTGGAAGTGCCGGCGGCGATATTGCCGTAGCGGTCTACCGCCACCGCGCCCACGGTGCCGAAGCCCTGGGCGGTGGTGCCGGGGTAATTCTCCTCAAGGGCGAGACTCTTCCTGCCCCGCTTTTCCGCCTGCAGCGCACGCTGCAGTTCCTGCCAGCGCGGCTTGGTGTAGAAATAACCGGCCGGCATGAGTTGCATGCCCTGGCTCTGGGCGAATTTCTCCGCGCCATCCGCCACCAGCAGCACATGTGGGGTTTTCTCCATCACCAAGCGCGCGAGTGCAATGGGGTTCCTGATATGCTGCACATCCGCGACGGCACCGGCGCGCATGCTCTTGCCGTCCATGATGGCGGCGTCCATCTGGTTCTTGCCGTCATGGGTGAACACCGCGCCCTTGCCGGCGTTGAACAGCGGCGAATCCTCCAGCACCTGGATGGCCGCCTGCACCGCGTCGAGGCTGGTGCCGCCTTTCTTGAGGACCGCGTAACCGGTCTGCAGGGCTGTCTTCAGGGAGGCGCGGTAGCGCGCCTCCATCTGCGGCGTCATGTCCTTGCGCAGGATGGTGCCCGCGCCGCCGTGCATGACGATGGCGATGGGATGATTCGCCATCGCCGGTGGTGCGCTGGCCGCGGCTCGCAGGGCCATGCCGGAAAACAACAGCGTGAACACGAACAGGATGGATTTCATGGTCGGCATGACACGCCCCCTAATTGGTGATCATCAAAAGCCAACATATCAGGATTGAGCAAACCGCAGTAACATGGGCCGTTATCATGCGCCGGCGATGGTCATGTGGTCGATAAGCATGGATCCGGTGCGTACACTGCCGCGCACATCCGTGTCGCCGCCCAGCGTCACGATCCCGCGGTACATGTCACGCAGGTTGCCGGCGATGGTGACCTCTTCCACCGGGTGTGCGATCTCGCCCTGCTCCACCCAGAAGCCGGCGGCCCCGCGGGAATAGTCGCCGGTGACGCCGTTCACTCCCTGACCCATGAGTTCGGTGACCATCAGCCCGGTACCCATGCGTCTGAGCAGTCCGGGGAAATCCAGTTCACCGGGACTCACCAGCAGATTGTGCACGCCGCCGGCGTGACCGGTGGTCTGCAGCTTGAGTTTGCGCGCCGCGTAACTGTCCAGCAGGTAATGCTGCAGCACGCCTTTATCCACCAGCTCCCGGTCACGGGTGGCGACGCCTTCATTATCGAAGGCGGCGCTGGCCAGCGCCCCACGGAGATGCGGCCGTTCGGAGAGTTGCACGAAATCCGGGAACACGCGTTCACCCGCCGCATCCAGCAGGAACGAGGCCTGACGGTACTGGGCGCCGCCGCGGATGGCGCCGAGGAAATGACCGACCAGGCCGCGCGCCATCTCCGGGGTGAACAGCACCGGCGCCTGACGGGTGCTGAGCTTGCGGGCACCGAGACGTGCCAGGGTGCGCTCCGCCGCCCTGCGGCCCACGGCTTCCGCTGCTTCCAGTTGCGTGGCATCACGGGCGGTGGTGTACCAGTAGTCGCGTTGCATGCCATTGCCGTCCCGGCCCACCACCGCGCAGCTCAGACTGTGGCTGGTGCTGTGGTAACCGCCGAGGAAACCGTGACTGTTGCCGTATACGCGCAGCCCGCGGTGCGAAGTGATGGTCGCGCCCTCGGAATTCTGGATGCGCCGGTCGAAACCGCGCGCCGCGTCTTCACAGTCACGTGCAATCCCGATGGCCGCCGCCGGTGAAAGATCCCAGGGATGGCAGAGATCGAGGTCCGGGACGTGCCGTGCCATGAGCGCGGCATCCGCCAGTCCCGCGCAGCTGTCCTCGGCGGTGTAACGGGCGATGCTGCAGGCGGCGCGCACGGTATCCTCCAGGGCGGCCGGCGAGAGATCAGAAGTGCTGGCGGAGCCCTTGCGGGTGCCGAAATACACCGTGACGCCGAGGCCGCGGTCGCGCTGGTACTCCAGCGTCTCCACTTCGCCCATGCGCACCGTCAGGGTGAGCCCCGATTCGATGCTCACGCCCGCCTCCGCCTGAGCGGCTCCCCGGGTGCGCGCTGCGCGCAGCAGCTGCGCCACCATGGCTTCCAGGTCAGCCTGTCCGGGACCCGTAGTATCATTGCCGTTGGCGCGCATGTCGTTCCCGGAACATTGGTGATGAACACGCATTGTAAACCCATGGACCGCAACGCCGACATCCCGGAAGGCCCCAGCAAATCGCAACTCAAGCGCGAGATGCAAGCGCTGCAGAAACTCGGCGAGGAGCTGGTGGCGTTGCCGCAAGACCAGCTGGCCGCATTGCCGTTACCGGACACGCTGCGCGACGCCGTGCAGCTGGCACGCCGCATCACCAGTCACGGGGCGTTGAAACGCCAGCGCCAGTACATCGGCCGTCTCATGCGCGGGCTGGACGCCGAGCCGATCCGCATCCGACTCGATGAACTGCGCGGCACCGACCGGGCGGTGAAGGCGCGCTTCCGTGAAAACCAGCGCTGGCGTGACCGCCTGCTGGCCGAGGGCGATGCTGCGCTCACCGAGTTCCTGGCCCGCTATCCCCAGGCGGACCGCCAGCACCTGCGCCGGCTCATGCGCCGGGCAGGCGGGGAAGACGGCGGCGGCCGCCCGCCCGAGTATGTCCGGGAGCTGTTCCGCTACATCCAGGGACTGGATTGACACGCATCCGGGATGGGATGCGCCAAGTCTTTGTCAGCAAAACGGTTTATGTGCCGGCAGACTACGGGTAAAATACGCCGATGAAGACACTTGTCGGCGTCATCATGGGCTCCAAGTCCGACTGGGACACCCTGGAGCACGCGGCCACCACCCTGGATCAGCTGGGCATAGGCTACGAGCAGCGCGTGATCTCCGCGCACCGCACCCCGGACCTGTTGTTTGAGTACTGCGCCGCCGCCGCCGGCCGCGGCCTCGAGGTCATC
>JAGWNO010000165.1 GCA_028871235.1 Gammaproteobacteria bacterium | reverse complement strand
TTTGATTCCCCCTTCGAGCACCTGCTTGAGCGCGCCGCGGCCCATGACTTTGCCCTGTATCTGCAGCAGATTAAGGGTATAACGCAATACCACCAGGTCTGTAAGCTGCTGCTCCGGGCCCAGCAAAGCCGCCAGGCGCTGCAGGCCGCAGCGCAGGCCGCGCGCTCCACCGAAGATCTCGGGCACGTCGGCGGCATCGGTCTTGATGATGCTGTTGATGGTGACCTGGATGGACTGTTCATCGGCGCGGCCGGCGGTGGCCACTTCGTTCACCAGTGCTGCTGCTTGCACCACGCCGGCGAGTGCCAATACCCGGTCCGACAGTGACCGGGTCATGCCGGGCTCCGCACGGGCAGCCTGAATTCACGCACGTCAGGTGAAGTTACCGTTAGTACCGATTGGATCACACCGCCGCCCAGACATTCGTCACGCTGATAGAAGACCACATACTGGCCCGGCGTCAGTGCCCATTGCGACTCCGCGAATTCCACGTGGCAGCATTGATCATCCAGTATGCGCACACGGCAGGACTGATCCGGCTGGCGATAGCGACTCTTGGCGGTACAGTCAAACACCATGGCCGGCGGCGCACCGGCAATCCAGTGTAATCCGCCGGCCAACAGCGCGTTCCGCAGCAGCTGCGGATGATCGTGGCCCTGCACCACCACCAGCACATTACGTTCCAGATTCTTGCCCGCCACATACCAGGGGGTTTCATCGCGGTCGCGGCGGCCGCCGATTCCGAGTCCCTGGCGCTGGCCAAAAGTGTAGTACATGAGTCCCTGATGACTGCCCAGTACTTCGCCTTCCGGCGTTTCGATGTTCCCGGGACATGCGGGTAGGTATTTGGCGAGGAACGCCGCGAAACGGCGTTCGCCGATGAAGCAGATGCCAGTGCTGTCTTTCTTGGCATGGTTGGCGAAACCAGCCGCCCTGGCCCGCCGGCGTACCTCGCTCTTGAACAGCCCGCCGATCGGAAATAGCGTATCCGCCAAGGCAGGCTGTGGCACCGCGTGCAGGAAATAGCTTTGGTCCTTGCCGCTGTCGCGGGCACGCAGCAGTTTCACGCCTGCAGCGGTGTGCCGTGTGCGCGCATAGTGACCGGTGGCGATGTAGTCGGCACCCAGGCGCAAGGCATAGTCCAAGAAAGCCTTGAATTTGATCTCGCTGTTGCATAGCACATCCGGATTGGGTGTCCGGCCGGCGGCGTATTCCTCCAGGAAATACTTGAACACATGCTCACGGTATTGGGCCGCGAAGTTCACTTTGTGCAGCGGGATATCCAGCTGATCGCACACCTGGCGCGAATCCTGGAAATCCCGGGCGGCTGTGCAGTAGGTCTGGTCTTCACCGTCCTCCCAGTTGTCCATGAACAGGCCTTCCACCGCATAGCCTTGCTCCTGCAGCAGCAGGGCGGCGACGGCGGAATCCACACCGCCGGACAAACCGACGATCACCCGTGAACGGGAATGCGCGCGCATGGCGCCATTTTACGCTGACGAACGGGGCCGGATTCCTGCAAGTTCCACATCTTTCAGCAGAGGGTCCTTCTGCAGGATGGAAGTGAGGATATCCAGCGGGTAATACCGGCCCAGCAGATAATCGTCGATGCAGCGGATTACCAAGGGGCTGCGCAGCTGGTGTGTACCATCGCCGAGCTCCGCACGCGTAAGCCAGCGGGGACCGACGATGCCCTGATCCAGGGGCCTATCCGGATGATGGCGCAGGCAGCGGCCAGAGAATGCCACGCGCAGGAATGTGGCGGAGCGCCTGGAGTTCTTCCACAGGTAGATGCCGGTGATCGCCTGCGGTTCAAACTCCCAGCCGGTCTCCTCCAGCGTCTCGCGGCGCACTGCTGCAGCGAAACTTTCCGCTTCCTCGAGATGGCCGGCGGGATTATTGATCACCAGCACGCCGCGCACGCGTTCCTCCACCAGGAGGAATCTGCCGTCCTGTTCGGCGATGGCGGCCACGGTGACGTGCGGTGTCCATGTCATATAAGCAATTCCTGGGCTGTTCCCGTTAGCAACGATATGACGGCGGGCCGATTGACCTTTTATAATCCCAACCGCCGGAATTCCGGCTCGGGTTCCGCCTGCGTCCAGATATCCTCGAATATCCGCAGGTGCGCGCGGGCTTCCAGCAGGTTGTCGGTGTCGGCGAGGCCTTCGTAGCGGCTGGCCAGCGGCCGGTACAGGTAGCCGCTTTCATCCACCACCAGGAAGGCGCAGGCCAGCATGGCGTGGCTGGATGAGGGACGGCGGAATTCGATGGAACTGCTGAGCCGCTGGCCGAGTTCGATGAGCCTGTGACCGGCATGGATGGCCGGTAATGGATCGATGACCAGGATGCGCACCCGCGAGAAGCTGCTGTAAGTGGCGAGCTTTTGCACGGCGGTTACGAATTTCACGCTGTTGTAGACTGCCGGTTCCAGATCGCGGCTGAACACCGCCAGGCTGCGTCTGGCACCAGTGACGAGCATCACCGCGGCCTCACGGTTTTCCTGGGATGTTGTCAGAGTGCGTGCAGTGGGTGATGGCTCAGTCATGGATGTTCTTTAACTGCACAATGGGGTGGTCATGGGAAATACAGTACCCCGCGGTTATACAAATCTACAAGCAGCCGCGGCGCCTGGGCATAGCGCAGGTGCTGCGCCAACCGTTTCCTGGGGTAACGGCGTTGCCGGCACAACAACCGTGCCAGTGGCGCCAGCCTGGCCGGAAGTGGATGGCAGCATCCGTTCACAAACAGCTTGATGCCGTTCCGGCCGGCAGGGAACCATGCCAGAATAGCCGCCGCATCCCGTTCCAGGCTGCCTGCTGTTTTCAGCTTGCGGTTCAGTGCGGCGGCGGTGAGCGGCCGGCGCAGCGGTTGCGGATCAATCCAGGGCTTTGGCTCGGTGATGAAGCGCCCGAACCATTCATCCAGCGCGACGTCGTCCAGTTGCAGCGTTGAACGCAGCCGCTGGCGGATGGCGCGGCGTGCCGGCAGCGGGATGCGGCCGGGATCCGCGTCTGCCGGCACCAGATCCGGATCGCTATACCGGGCTTCCCGTCCGGCACGTTCCAGCAGCAGGCCGCTCAGGTCCGCCAGCATCTCGGCATCTGTGGGTGCGCGGAAGCCGATGGAGAAAGTCATGCATGCCCCCACGGCCACGCCATGGTGGGCCACGCCCGGCGGAAGATAGAGCATGTCGCCCGGCTGCAGCAGCCAGTCCTGCTGCGCAGTGAATGCCCGCACTTGTCGCAGCTCCAGGCCGGGAATGTCAGCTTCGCGATGCGGCCGCGTACTGATCTCCCAGCGGCGCGTCCCCTGAGCCTGCAGCAGGAACACGTCGTAGGCATCCATGTGCGGACCGACGGAGCCGCCATCGGCCGCGTAACTGATCATCAGGTCGTCGATACGCCAGTTGGGGATAAAACGGAAGTGGTCCAGCAAGGCAGCGAGCACCGGTACATGCTTGTCCGTGTCTTGCACCAATAATGTCCAGTGTGTTTTTGGCAACGCACGGAAATCCGCCTGTGTAAATGGACCGGATTTTACCTGCCAGTAGGGTTTTCTGCGTGTCTTTATGACCAGCCGCGATTCGACATTCTCCTTGC
>JAGWNO010000014.1 GCA_028871235.1 Gammaproteobacteria bacterium | reverse complement strand
GTTGGGAAGCACTGGCCGATGGCATGCTCGAGGCCGGTGTGCTGATTCGTCTCGAACACACCCAGCGCGATCCGGCTCAACACAGTGAAGCATGGCTCGAACGCCAGCGCCGGAAAGTAACCGCCGGCCTCGCGGTCATGGCGCGGGACCTGGATGACGGCGAGTGGTGCACGGGCGGACGCTTTACCTTAGCCGACATCGCCGTCGGCTGCGCGCTCGGCTGGCTGGTTTTCCGTCTGCCCGAGATGGACTGGCGCGTGCCGTACCCGAATCTCGCGAAACACTATGCAAAACTGATGACGCGCCGTTCCTTTGCCGACAGCGCGCCGAAATAAGTATCGCGATCGAAATGACCGCTCCCGTAAATCCTTCCTGAAGCAAGCGGTGACATTGTGGGAGCGGCGGTCTCCACCGCGATTCCCTGGTGCGGGAAACCGATGAACCGTGACGGGAAATACATGCGGAGTAATTACAATGCAGAACAGTTTGGGCGCAATTTCGCCGCAGACCTATGTCAGGACTGCAGGTCTGCTTTATCTGATCGTCATCATCCTGGGTGGTTTTGCCTACGGCTATGTACCGTCCAGGCTGATATCGCACGACGCTGCGACCACCGCCAACAACATCCTGGCGCATGAATTCCTATGGCGCATCGCCATCGTAAGCGGCTTGATCATGGTCATCTGCGCCATTCCCCTATTGCTGTGCGAATATGTGTTGCTGAGGCCCGTGCACCGGGCCGCCGCCCTGCTGGCAGTGTTTTTCAACCTGATCAGCTTGGCCATCGAGAGCATCTCCGGCCTCGGTCATTTGGCAGCCTTGCTCATCTTGAAAGGGGTTGACTCCATGAAGGCTTTCGATCCCGGTCAGCTACGGGCCTTGGCGTTGCTATCTGCGGATCTACATGACTATGAGGTCATGGTCAGCTTCGTATTCTTTGGCTGTGTTTGCTTGATTTACGGTTATCTGATTTTTCGATCGGGGTTCTTCCCCAGATTTCTGGGCGTGCTGATGGCCATCGCCGGCCTGTGTTACCTGACCAATAGCCTCGCGGGCTTTCTGGGACTTGATCTCGCAGCCGGAGGATTCCCGTGGATGCTGCTGCCCGCAGGGCTCTCGGAGCTCACGTTTTGCCTGTGGCTACTGGTGATGGGGGTGAATGCGGGGAAATGGCAGGAAAAGGCGCGACTGGTGACTTAGCGGCGCGCCATTATCAACTTCCGACCAGTATGCGCGGCCGTGCTTGGCTTTTAGTCGCGGAAATTCACGAACTGCAGCGGCTCCTCCAGTTTCGCGCCGCGCAGCAGCGCGATGCAACCCTGCAGGTCGTCGCGTTTTTTGCCGCTGATCCGCAGTTCCTCGCCCTGGATGGCAGCCTGTACCTTGAGGCCGCTGTCCTTGACCAGCTTCACTATCTTCCTGGCCAATTCCTTATCGATACCTTGTTTCACCTTGATTAGCTGTTTGACCTTGTCGCCGCCGATGGCCTCGATCTTTTGAGGATCGAAGCTGGCCACGTCGATACCGCGTTTGGCGGCCTTGGCGTAGAGGATGTCCTGCACCTGTCTAAGCTGGAATTCGCTGTCGGCGTACAACGTGAGCAGGTTCTCCTGGCGTTCAAGCTTGGCGCTTGAGCCCTTGAAGTCATAGCGTGTGCCGACCTCACGGTTGGCTTGGTCCACGGCGTTGGTAAGTTCCGCGGTCTCGACTTTTGAGACGATATCGAACGAAGGCATGGAGACTCCTTATAAAAGGCAATTGCGGCCGGGAGAGTCGCTCCTGTTAATGATCAGCGTGTTCCTGTGCACAGATTTGGATATTTCATGCACCCTTCAGCAGTTTTTCTTCGCTGGATTCCAGGTCCTCGGGTGTGCCCCAGAGCACCAGCACGTCACCTTCCTTCAACAGGGTGTCGGCGGATGGCTGGCGGCCCACCACACCCTCGCGGCGCAGCGCAGTCACCACCACCTGGGCAGCCTTGAGGTTGAGCTCCCCGATGGTCTTGTTGATGGCGCGGGAGCCGGCGTTGAGCGTCACGGTGTAAAGCTGCTCGCGGAATGCGTGGGAGGTTTCCATGGGTAACGCGTCCTGGCCGCGGAATACACTGCGTAGCAGGCTGTAACGGTGCGAGCGTACATCCTGTATCTTGCGCAGGATCTTGCTCATGGGGATGCCGAGCAGGTGCAACAGGTGTGAGGCCACCATGAGGCTCGATTCCATGGTCTCAGGTATCACTTCCGTGGCGCCCGCCTGCATGAGCTTGTCCAGATCCACGTCGTCACGGGTACGCACCAGCACCGGCACATCCGGGCGGAATTTTTTTACGTGCTCAAGGATCTTGAGTGCCGTGGGCACCTGGAAATAGCTGATGACCACCGCGCGCGCGCGTTCCACGCCCGCGGCTTTCAGTATCGCCGGGTTGGTGCCGTCGCCGTAATACACCGGGTCACCGGCCTCGCGGGCGCGTTTCACCCGTACCGGGTCGAGATCCAGCGCCACGAACGCGAAACCCTCCGGCTCCAGGAAGCGCGCCACGTTCTGGCCGACGCGGCCATAGCCGACGATGAGTACGTGGTCCTCCGCGTGGATCTGGTGCTGGCCGATGTCGTGTTGCAGCCGGTCACGCTCATCGGCATCGGTGTCCGGGAAGATGCGCGCCACGATGGTGTGGTTGGCGCGGATCAGCAGCGGACTCACGATCATGCTGAGCACGATCACGGCGAGGCCGAACTCGGCAAGCGGCGCACGCACGATGCCGGCGGTAAGGCCGAGGGTGAGCAGCGCGAAACCGAATTCACCGCCTTGGGCGAGTACCAGCCCGGTGCGCAGGGCTGCACCGCGGTCAGCGCCGAGCACGCGGCTCAACAGCGCCACCAGCGCGGTCTTGAAGAGCATGAGTGCCGCCACCGAGAGAATCAGCAGCCACCAGTGGCGCGCCACGATGTGCGGGTTGAGCAGCATGCCGACTGTGACGAAGAACAACCCCAGCAGGATGTCACGGAATGGACGGATATCCGCATCCACCTGGTGACGGTACTCGGTCTCCGCCAGCATCATGCCGGCAAGGAAAGCGCCGAGGGCCAGCGACAGGCCCAGCGCCGCCGTGCTCCAGGCGGCCGCCAACGTCACCAGCAGCACCGCGATGGTGAATAGCTCCGCCGAGCGTGCGCTGGCAATCTGGTGGAACAGCGGCCGCAGAAATAAGCGGCCCGCACCGAGAATGGCGATGAAAGCGAGAGCGCCCTTTAAGAACGACCACAGCAGACCATCCGCGATGGCCGTGCCGCTGCCATGGGTCAGCGCCGGGATCAATATCAGGAAGGGGATGACGGCCAGATCCTGGAACAGCAGCACGGCGATGGACAGACGGCCGTGCTGCAGGTTGAGCTCGCTCTGTTCCGCCAGCTGTTTTGCCACGATGGCGGTGGAGGACATGGCGAAGGCGCCGCCCAGCACGATGGCCACTGGGACCGGGGCGCCGAACAGCCAGGCCATGGCCGCGGTGCCAAGGGTGGTGAGCAGTACCTGCATGCCGCCGAGCAGGAACACCGCGCGGCGCATGACCAGCAGCTTGGGCAGGGAAAATTCGAGGCCCAGGGTGAACAGCAGGAACACCACGCCGAACTCGGCCAGATCGCGGGTGTCGGCGGTATCCTGGATCCAGCCAAGACCGTGCGGACCCACCAGCAAACCGGTGAACAGATAGGCGATGACCGCGGGCAATTTCACCCGCCGCAGGGCGGCCACCACCAGTACCGCCACTGCCAGCAGGATCAGGATCGAACGCAGGGTGGTGTGTTCCATGCCGCCACCAGAAAGGCGGAAAAAGCCCCGCGGGCATCATAGCATTGAAGCCGTGAAGCATTTGAACCAGGGCCCGGGGGCGGCCTATGCTGTGACTTGACCACCGACCTGTCAGCAGGAGTTAAACTCCATGAGGCAGGGGAGACCGGATGACAGCATGGGCAGCGGCTGCAGGTGACAGGAGAGAGACGTGTTCATCCGTATCATACGTGCCAGCGG
This sequence comes from Gammaproteobacteria bacterium, assembly GCA_028871235.1. Classification (GTDB taxonomy): domain Bacteria; phylum Pseudomonadota; class Gammaproteobacteria; order Natronospirales; family REEB76; genus REEB76. Next base: position 16,239 of record JAGWNO010000014.1, on the reverse strand, counting down.
CCTGTTGATGTGCGCCGCTCTGCTGCTGGGTACCAGCCAGTGCCAGAAGAATGTCACCAACCCCCTCAACTTCGTTACCAGTCTCAGCGTCCTGGATGCCAACGGCAATCCGGTCAGCAGTTTTTCGCGGGGCCAAAGCATCACACTGCAGCTCGCGGTGCGCAACCGCAGCAATGGGGTGCAGACGCTGTGGTTCAACACCGGCGAGCAGTTCAATTTCGTGGCGGTGAACGCCGGCACCACCAACGTGGTGTGGACTTCCGATAACGGTGGCGGGTTTGCGCAGGCATTCACCAGCCTCACCTTCCAGCCCGGCCAGAGCCAGACCTTCACCGTCACCTGGAACCAGACGGATAACCTGGGGCAGCTGATATCCGGCGGCAACTATGAAGTCTTTGGCGGGCTTACCGTGTTCAATACCACCGGCGCCGGGTCGCCGGCGGATAATGCCGATGCCATGGCCGTCGGCACGCCTGCCGTAAGCCAGTTCACGCCCAGCCAGTACCGTTCCAACTTGACGGAGTTCAGCATTCAGTAACGAACTTATGTTCCAGGATGGATACAAACAGCATCAGTAAAATCGCGGCGGCAGGCTGGCTGGCAGCATGTTTGCTGACGCCCTCGTTGCGGGTCATGGCGGCAACTCCCGCCATGACCATGGCCGATTGCGATACCGACATCGGCGGTATCCGGCTGCCGCCCGGTTTTTGCGCAGCGGTGTTCGCCGATCAGCTGGGCACTGCGCGCCACCTGGCGGTGAATCGCAACGGCGATGTCTATGTGGCGCTGCAGTCACCGCACAGCGGCGGCGGTATCGTCGCACTGCGCGACACCCGCGGCGACGGCCATGCGGACCAGATGCGCTATTTCGGGGAGTTCGGCGGTACCGGCATCGGCATCCATGGCGGCTACCTGTATTTCGCCACCAACACCCAGGTGTTGCGCTACAAACTGCTGGCCGGCGAACTCGTGCCGCATCAGCCGCCGCAGGTGGTGATAAGCGATTTCCCGCCGCAGGACCAGCATGCGGCCAAATCCATTGCATTCGATGGCCGTGGGCGCCTGTACGTCAATGTGGGGGCGCCTTCCAACGCTTGTCAGCAGGAGGATCGCGCCAGCGGCTCACCAGGCATCAACCCGTGCCCTTTGCTGGCTCAGCACGGCGGCATCTGGGTATTCGACGCGGACAAACCTGACCAGATTTTCGCGCGCGACGGCCGGCGTTATGCCACCGGTATACGCAATGCGGTGGCCATCACTTGGGATCCGCTTACGCACATGCTCTATGCGTTGCAGATGGGCCGTGACCAGTTGCATGACGACTGGCCGGCGCTGTATAGCGTCGCGCAAAGTGCCGAGCTGCCGGCCGAGGAATTCTTTTTGGTTCATCCGGGTGACAATTTCGGCTGGCCGTATTGCTATTACGATCAGATCCGGCACAAAAAAGTGCGGGCACCGGAGTACGGGGGTGACGGCGTCAAGAGCGGCGACTGCGGCGATTACGGTCAGCCCATCGCCGCGTTCCCGGGCCACTGGGCGCCGGAGTCAGTGCTGTTCTATACCGGTCGGGCGTTCCCGCCACGCTATCACGGCGGCGCATTCATCACCTTCCACGGCTCCTGGAACCGTGCGCCGCTGCCGCAGGCGGGGTACAGGGTGGTGTTCGTGCCGTTCGCCGGTCTGTTGCCGTCCGGCGCTTACCAGGATTTCGCCGATGGCTTTATGGGCAGGGAAACCATCCTGTCGCCGGGTGAGGCGCGTTACCGTCCCATGGGACTTGCCCAGGGACCCGATGGCGCACTTTATATCGGTGATTCCCAGCAGGGACGTATCTGGCGCGTTATCTACACCGGACCGCGCTGATATCGTGGGCAGGGAGTCCCATTGCCGTTATCATCGGCATCCTTATTCACCGGAACCGAAGCATGCTGCTGGTGCTGCTTATCCTGTTGCTGGCCGTGGCCCTGGGCGGCGTGACCTTGGCTACGCTGGAGTTGCGCGGGCGGCCGGTGCCACTGCCCGTGGGCGCGCTGCATGGTACTGCCGGCATCGTGCTCATCGTGCTGCTGGTCATCCATGTGGTGCGGTTCCCCCGCAACATGCCGGTGAATGCCGCCACGGCGTTGTTCATGCTCACCGCCAGCGGCGGGCTGTTGCTGTTCGCTTTCCGCGCCGGCCGCCAGCGACTGCCGGGTCTGGTGCTGGGCCTGCATGCGGCATTCGCGCTGGCGGCTATCAGCCTCATGCTGGTCGGTTATTTGCATGGCTAGCAAACCGCAGACACCGGCCATAAAGCGCATCACCGCCGGCCGGCTGTATCTCGCAGCAACCCTGCTGGGACTTGCCGGCACCGCGTTGGCGATCCTGCAGGCGCTTTTCTGGATATCCCCGGGCCATGCCAATCACGCTGTGCTGATACTCATCGCCTGTGTGCCTTTGCTTGCAGCCATGGTTTTCGCGGTAGCGCCGCGCCGTACTGCAGAGGATGACGCGCCCGACTTTGCGTTGACGGAGCCCAGGGCATCTATCAACCTGGCGTTGCCGGTAACCATCACCTTTATTACCCTGGCGCTCGTGGGCATGAGCGGTAGCTTCGACGACTTCGCCGGCTTCGCCCTGTTACTGGCGGCGAACGCCGGCCGCAACCTGTGTGATCTTGGGCGCGCCTTGAGCATGCGACGACACCCCACCCGTCAGCCGTGAAACGCCAGGTCACGGCCAGCATGGATATCGATGCGCCGCCGGCAGCGGTCTGGCGGGTGTTGCTGGATTTTCCGCGATATCATGAGTGGAGCAGTTTCCTGGTAGACATCGCCGGGATGGCAGAGCCGGGTACCCGCCTGCGGATCACCGTGCAACTGTCGCCGGACGGCAGCCGCTATGTGTTCACGCCGACGGTGCTGCAGGTGACCAGGCCGTTTGCGCTGCGCTGGCTGGGGCGGTTGTGGTTACCGGGGCTTTTCGACGGGGAACAGGGTTTCTTGCTCGAGCCCCTGGGCGGCGGCCGCACCCGTCTGCGGCATGGCGGGGAATTCAACGGTTTTCTGGCGCTGTTGCTGTGGCGGCGCATCACCGCGGTCACCGCCGCCGGCTTCCTGGCCTTCAACCAGTCCCTTAAGCGCCGGGTGGAGTCCCTGCACGGGCCGCCGCCCTAGGAGCCATGTGGGTCGCCGGGTATATATCGGCCGGTGAATCTCGGTTAAGCTTTTTGCATAACGCAAGGACATGTCCGGCCGCAGGCCGGCAAACGTGGGACGGGGTGCCAGGCTCTCGTCCAGAAGCGCAGGTAAATAGTGACATTTCTCACAGCCAAGAAAACATGGGTTACTGGCCTGGTCCTGACGCTGCTGCTGACTTTGGCTGCGGCGCTGCAATGGGGGCGCGGACCGGAGCGCTTGGCCTTCGTGCTCGGCACCCAGCTGACACCACGGCATCCGCCCAGCGCCGATGTGGTGATAGTGGGCATCGATAACGCGGCGCTGGACAGATTCGGTCCTTGGCCGTGGCCGCGCAGCGTGCTGGCGAAGATCACCGATACGCTCTCCGCGGATAAGACGCGGGTCATTGCCTTTGTGCCGGAATTCAGCGACCCCCAGAACACGCTGGCGCTGGCGTATCTCAGCAGGCTATCCGCCCTCGATGATGTGGAACAGAGCCCCGCAGCGAAGGCTCTGGTTGGCGATGCGCGGGCGGCGCTCGCCACTGACGCCGAGTTTGCCTACAGCATCAGGAATGCCGGCAATGTGATCCTGGCGGCGACCGGTGTACGCAACCCTGCCGCTGCGGCCGCCCCGCACCTGCCCGCCTGGTTCGCAAACAAGGCGGCGGTGAGCAGCGCCGGCAAGCCCGACATCATGAACCGCCTGTTTGGCCCGCCTGACGTGCTACTCCAGCTGCCGCTGGCGCAGTTGGCGGAAGCAGCGGATGGCATCGGTTATCTTCCGGCGGATGCGCAGAATGGTCCGCGCGCGCTGCTGGTTAACAATGGCGCGTATGTCGTGCCGTCATTGGCGCTGCTGGTGGCAGCCCGGGATCTCGGCCTGAAGAACCGCGACATCGTGCCCAGCACCCTGGGCGGCCTCGATCTCGGCAGTGAATTCCTGTTCACCGATGCGCATATGCAAGCGCTGTCGCGCAACTATGCGGCGGGCGAGAACCGCGCCGTTATTCCCGTATATCCCTTCAATGACGTGTATTCGGATCAAGTGCCGTCGGAAAACCTCACCGGCAAGGTGGTTCTGGTGGGCTTGACCACCGATGTCGGGGGCTCCACGGTCATGCATGTGGCCAGCATGGTGTCCAGCATCCTCAACGGCGACCTGGTGGCCACACCGTTCTGGGCCTGGTGGCTGCGCGCGCTGTTGATGTTGCTGGTGGGCGCCTACCTGGTGCTGGCGCTGCCGCGTCTCGGCGTGTGGGTGGGCGCGGCGGCCAGCGTGGTGGTATTGATCCTGCTGGCGAATGGCGAATTCATCCCACTCATCTCTCGCGGTCTGTGGCTGCCGCTGGTAATGCCGGCACTGTTCCTGGTCATCGGCCATGCGGTGGTGCTGACGGCGCGCCATCTGCAGTCACATCACGGGGTGTCGCGTGAAGATCTGTCCGAATCCAACCGCAAGCTGGCGCTCGCCTGCCAGGCACTGGGGCATCACGATGAAGCGCTGCGCAATTACGTCAAATGCATGCCTTCCAGGGCACTGTACGAGAATCTGCTGAGCCTCGGCCACGAACATGAGCGCCACCGGCGTTACACGGAAGCCATCGAGGTGTACCTGGAGATGAAGCAGCGGCTGGCGAACTTCGGCAGTGTGGAAGATCGCCTGCGGCGGCTGGAAGCATTGGAGAGCCAGTCCACCGTCACACATACACGGCGTGGCAAGCACGAGATCGCCCTGCTGGATGACGGCCTGCAGAAACCGGTGCTGGGCCGCTATGAATTGATCCGGGAACTGGGTCGCGGCGCCATGGGCGTGGTGTACCTCGGCCGGGACCAGAAGATCGGCCGCACCGTCGCCATCAAGACCATGCCGCTCGCGGCTGAATTCTCCGGTGATGCGCTCAAGGAGGTTTCGCAGCGTTTCTTCCGCGAGGCCGAGACGGCCGGGCTGCTGAATCATCCGAACATCGTCACCATCTACGATGTGGGCGAAGACCAGGGACTGGCCTACATCGCCATGGATTTTCTGCCGGGTGAACCGCTGCAGAGCTATACCTTGCCGGGCAGGCAGATGCCGCTGGATGAAGTCCTGGCTATCACCATCAAGATCGCGGAAGCGCTGGACTATGCGCACGGCCGTCAGGTGGTGCACCGCGACATCAAACCGGCGAACATCATGTATGAGCGTCAGACGGGACGTCTCAAGATCACCGATTTCGGCGTGGCCGCAGTCGCCAACGCCAACAAGACCCGTACCGGCACCATCCTCGGCAGCCCATCCTATATGTCGCCCGAGCAGGTGGCGGGCAAGAAAGTGGACGGCCGCAGCGACCTTTACTCCCTGGGGGTCACCCTGTACCAGTTAATGCGCGGCGAACTGCCATTCGAGGCGCCCTCGCTCACCGGCCTGATGTTCAAGATCTCCAACGAACAACCGCCGGATGTGACATTCCTGCGACCGGACATCCCGGCGGTCCTACGCGAAGCGGTGGAAAAGGCCCTGCAGAAAAACCCCGATGCCCGCTATCAGACCGGCATGGAGATGGCCAATAGCCTGCGTCAGAGCCGTGGGAAACTGAAGCGCACCAGTTAGACCGGTCGTCGTACCCCGCAAGGGGTTGCACAGCTGAGCGGCAACTGGCGAATCTTCGCCGGCTTCTGCAGCGAGCGCATGCGCGCGATGTCGTGATGGACGGGCAATACGCTGGGCGGATGATCACGGAAGCGGCGGCCGTCATATTCCGGCGCGCGCCGGAATTTGTTTTCCGGGACGCAGCATAAAGGGCCTGGGAGCCGTCAACGCGGATTCCACCGGGCCCGTTACACCCCGCGCGTGCGCCGATTTGAAACTTTTTCCTGGCGTTCTGTCCAACTACCGGGTTACGCGTACGCGGATAGACAGCAGCTCTCAGAAACCATCGCGGAGATCAAGCACATGAACAAGATTATTATCCTCGCTGCCGCCCTCGTCGCGCCCATGGCAGCGAATGCCGCGGCGCCCAGCTACAGTTACCTGGACCTGAGCTATTCCAAACAGAGCACCCAGATTGCGAGCGGCGGCAAGGGTTACCAGTTGGATGGCAGTTATGCCGTTACCGGCAACATCTTCATCGGCGCTACCTATGGTCACAACGGTTTCGATGGCGGTCCCGTGCTCGGCGGCCTGTTCACGCAGGACTTGATTATCGGTGGCGGCATGCACATGCCGGTCACGGACGCGGTGGATGTGGTCGGCCGCCTGGCTTACGCCAGTGATTACGCCAAGCAGGGGCCCGCCAGTTTCCTGGGAGTTCCTTTCAGCAGCAGCGACACCAAATCCGGCTACACGCTCGGCGTCGGCATCCGCGCCATGGTGATGGACCAGCTGGAGATCAACGCGTTTTTGGACCATGACGACGCGGCCCTGATCAGCCATGATCATGCGAACAGCACCGAGACCGTGGCTTCCGTGGGGGCGCTCTACAGCCTCACCAGCCAGTTCGGATTGGGGGCAAGCTATTCCCACAGTAACCGGGACAGCGCCAATACCTGGATGCTGGGCGGTCGCTGGTACTTCTGATAGTGCTGCAGAGTTTGACCGGATAGGCGGCGCGCCGGCAGCGAGACGTCGCATTCCCCGCGGCTTGATGCTCCGCGGCGCCATGCCCGGTGTCGGGGAATTATGCCAATATAGCCGCATCGATCCGGGCCATGTGCGGAGACCGTGAAACAGGTGGTGATAGTCGGCGGTGGCTTCGCAGGCCTGCAGGCCGCCCGGCGCCTGGGCGGTGCGCGGGATGTCGCCGTCACGCTGGTGGACCGTTATAACCACCATGTGTTCCAGCCGCTGCTTTATCAGGTGGCCATGGCCGAGTTGAGTCCTGCGGACATCGCCGTGCCGCTGCGCAGCGTGCTGTCGCGGTACGCCAACGTGCGCGTGTATCAGGGCAGAGTGGACGCGGTGGACCTGCAAGCGCGGCGCGTGACCGCCGCGTTCGGCGAACTCGCTTACGATTATCTGCTGCTCGCCTGCGGCGCCAGCCACACCTATTTCGGCCACAATGAGTGGGAGCCGCTTGCGCCCGGTCTCAAGACGCTGGAACAGGCGCGCGAAATCCGCCGCCGTGTGCTCAACGCCTACGAAGCGGCCGAGTGCATCCGCGATGTGCAATTGCAGCGGCAGTTGCTCACTTTCGTGATCGTGGGTGGCGGCGCCACCGGCGTGGAACTGGCGGGCGCCATCGCCGAAATGGGGCGTTTCACGCTGGCGCGTGATTTCCGCAACATCCAGCCGGCACTCACACGCGTGCTGTTGGTGGAGGCCGGCGCGCGCCTGCTGCCGGCGCTGCCGCCGGAACTGTCCGCCTACGCAGTGCGCGCACTTACGGAGCTGGGCGTGGAAGTGCTGACCGGCACGCCGGTCACAAACGTGTTGCCCAGCGGCGTGCAATTGGGTGAGCGGCAGATTCTTGCGGGCACGGTGCTGTGGGCGGCGGGAGTGCAGGCATCGCCGCTGGGGCAAGGGCTGGGTGTGAAAACCGACCGACAGGGCCGCGTAATCGTCAATCCCGACCTGAGCATCCCCGGACATCCGGAGGTGTTCGTGGCCGGTGACCTGGCGCATTTTGCCCAGCCCACCGGCCGGATGCTGCCGGGCATTGCGGCCGTGGCCAAGCAGCAGGGCCGCTACGTGGCGCGTGCCATCCTTGCGGACCCGGCGGGCCGCCCGCACGGGCCGTTCCGCTACCTGGACATGGGACAGTTGGCCACCATCGGCCATAACCGCGCCGTGGCGCAGTTGGGCAGGCTCAAGCTGCGCGGCCGGCCGGCGTGGGTGTTGTGGGTGTTCGTGCACATCTATTACCTCATTGATTACCGCGCCCGCACGCTGGTGATGCTGCAATGGGCCTGGACTTATTTCACCCATCGCCGCGGCGCACGCCTCATTCTGGATAAGCCGGGACCACCCGCGGCCGGGTAAAATCAGCACCAGCGTCCGCCGCCGGGGTTCGTCATGGACAAACCGTTTACCGCTTACCGTATTCACGAGGTTGGGAAGGGAATCGTCGCGCGCTTTGAAGAGATTACACTGGATGATCTCTCTGCCGGCGAGGTCGTCATCAGGGCGCAGTATTCCAGCGTCAATTACAAGGACGCGCTGGCCGCCACCGGCACCGGCAGGATTCTGCGGCGTTTTCCGCTGGTGGCCGGCATCGACGTAGCGGGCACGGTGGCGAGTTCCAGCGACCGCCGCTATAGCAAGGGCGACAAGGTGCTGGTGACGGGCTGCGGTCTCGGCGAGGATCACGACGGCGGTTATGCCGAATACGTGCGTGTGCCGGGCGCGTGGGTGATCCCGCTGCCCCGGGGGTTCGATGCGTTCAAGGCCATGGCGCTGGGCACCGCCGGATTCACGGCGGCGCTCGCCATCCAGCGCATGGAGCATAACGGCGCGCGTCCCGGCGGCGGCCCCATCGTGGTCACCGGCGCCAGTGGCGGCGTCGGCAGCTTCGCCGTCAATATGCTGGCAGGGCGCGGCTACGAAGTGGTGGCCGTCACCGGCAAGCCTGCGGCGCAGGATTACCTGCGGCAACTCGGCGCCAGCAGCATCCTGCTGCGCGACGAGATCGATTACGGCTCGCGGCCGCTGGAACGGGCCCGTTGGCAGGGCGCCATCGATAACGTGGGCGGCGACATGCTCGCCTGGCTCACGCGCACCACCGATTGGTGGGGCAGCATCGCCGCCGTCGGCCTCGCCGGCAGCCACGAATTGCGCACCACCGTGATGCCGTTCATCCTGCGCGGCGTGAACCTCCTGGGCATCAACTCCATGGCCACGCCGCGCAAACTGCGCCTCAAGGTCTGGAACCGCATCGCCGGCGATCTCAAGCCTGCAAAGCTCAAACAGATTGCGGCCACCACCGTTCCCTTCGACGACCTGCCACAGGTTTTTCCCAGAGTACTGGAGAGCCGCCATCAGGGACGCATCGTGGTGAAGATTGCCTGAGAAGCGGTTGCCCGGTGGTTAGCGGCGCGGGTATCAAACCGTTAAAATAGTCATCCCCTATTGCGCCTGGCCATCCGGCCAGAGCACCAGCGAGGATGAGGAAATGGGCACACCGACTTCCGCCGGCGCACGGTTCTGGGCCGCGCTCGATGCAGAACGCCCGCTGCAGGTGGCGGGCACCACCAACGCCTACAGCGCGCTTCTGGCGGAACGCGCTGGATTCAAGGCGCTCTATCTTTCCGGTGCAGGTGTGGCCAACGCCTCCTTCGGTCTGCCGGACCTGGGGATAACCAGTCTCAACGATGTCTGCGAGGACATCCGCCGCATCACCGGCGCGACCCGGCTCCCGTTGCTGGTGGACGCGGATACCGGCTGGGGCGCGGCTTTCAACATCGCCCGTACAGTCAAGGAGATGATCCGTGCCGGCGCCGCGGGGCTGCACCTCGAAGACCAGGTGGCGGCCAAGCGTTGCGGCCACCGTCCCGGCAAGGAACTGGTCGATGCAAATGAGATGGGCGATCGCCTCAAGTCCGCGGTGGATGGCCGGACTGATGCAAAATTCGTCATCATGGCCCGCACCGATGCGCATGCCGTCGAGGGCCAGCAGGCGGCGGTGCAGCGGGCGTTGCAGTATGTGGAGGCGGGCGCCGACATGATCTTCGCCGAGGCGCTCACCACCCTGGCTGAATACCGACAGTTCACGCAAGCCGTGAAGGTGCCGGTGCTCGCCAACATCACCGAGTTCGGCAAGACGCCATTGTTCACCACCCGGGAATTGGCTGGCGCCGGCGTGCGTCTGGCGCTGTATCCGTTATCCGCATTCCGTGCCATGAGCCGGGCGGCGGAGATGGTCTATGTCGCGATCCGTGAGCACGGCACCCAGCAAGAGGTGCTGGATATCATGCAGACGCGCGACCAGCTGTACCAGGTCCTGGATTATCTGAGCTATGAGAAGAAGCTCGACGAGCTGTTCAAAAAGTAGATTCTCCGCGTCCAGCCACCCGGTGGCGCGGGTTGCGGGCAGGCGCAGTGAAGAACACAGGTAACAGGAGCAGAGACATGACAGAAGCAGCAGTGAAGAAGTCCGGCGGACTGGCCGGCGTCACCGCCGGCGAAACCGCCATCTCCACCGTCGGCAAGGAGGGCGTGGGCCTCACTTATCGCGGCTACGACATCTACGATCTGGCCGGGCACGCGAGTTTCGAGGAAGTGGCCTATCTGCTGCATTACGGCAGCCTGCCCAACCGCAGGCAGCTCGCCGCATATAAGCGCAAGCTCATGAAACTCCGCGAAGTGCCGCCGGCGCTGCGCAGGGTGCTCGAAACCATCCCCGGTAAAACCCATCCCATGGATGTGCTGCGCAGCGGCGTGTCATACCTGGGCAACATTGAACCCGAAAAGGGTTTCGGCAGACAGCGTGACGTGGCCGATCGCCTGGTGGCCATCATGCCGGGCATCCTGCTCTACTGGTTCCACTACGCGCACGCCGGCAAACGCATCAGGACCGCCAGCGACGAGGATTCCGTGGCGGCGCACTTCCTGCGGCTGCTGCACGGCAGCAGGCCGGATGCGGCGCATGTGCGTGCCATGGACGTGTCGCTGATTCTTTACGCCGAACACGAGTTCAATGCTTCCACCTTCGCGGCGCGCGTGTGCACCGCCACGCTTTCCGATTTTCACTCGGCGATCGTGGCCGGCATCGGCACGCTGCGCGGTCCGCTGCACGGCGGCGCCAACGAGGCGGCTTATGAACTGATATCAAGGTTCCGGGATCCGGAAGCCGCCGACACCGGCCTGCGCCGGATGCTGGCGGAGAAAAAACTCATCATGGGCTTCGGGCATCGCGTTTACCGCGACCATGACCCGCGCAACGTGGTCATCAAGGAGTGGTCGCGCCGGCTCGCGCAGCAGACCGGCGACAGGAAAAAACTGTTCCCCATCTCCGAGCGCATCGAGCAGATCATGTGGAACGAGAAGAAACTGTTCCCCAATCTGGATTTTTACAGCGCCACCGTCTATCACTTCATGGGCATTCCGACCGAGCTGTTCACGCCCATCTTCGTGTGCGCGCGCACCAGCGGCTGGAGTGCGCACATCATGGAGCAGCGCGGCAACAACCGGTTGATCCGTCCCACCGCGGACTACACCGGCCCGGGCCGGCAAGCCTGGATACCATTGAAAGACCGTAAATAATCCGCTTCGCCGGGCAGGGGTGAGGAGCAAGAGGTCAAGCTTTCCGATCCTTCCCGCCCATACCTCACTCTTGACTCTTCACTCATTTGCGACCGGAGGCAGGAAAATGTCCCATGATTTGAAATCCGCCCAGCGTCCCGCTGCCGAGAAGGTGCTGACGGATATCGCCGATTACGTCATCCATTACCCGGTCAAAAGCGACGAAGCCTACGAGACCGCGCGCTACTGTCTCATGGATACGCTGGCTTGCGGCCTGCTGGCGCTCGACTATCCGGCCTGCACCAAACTGCTGGGGCCGGTGGTGCCGGGCGCGACGCTTGCGGGCGGCGCACGCGTGCCGGGCACCCGCTACGAACTGGATCCGGTGCAGGCGGCCTTCAACATCGGCGCCATGATCCGCTGGCTGGATTTCAACGACACCTGGCTGGCGGCGGAGTGGGGCCATCCCTCCGACAACCTGGGCGGTATCCTGGCAGCCGCGGATTATCTCTCTCGCAAGAACGTCACCGAGGGCAAGACGCCGCTCACGATGCGCGACGTGCTCACCGCCATGATCAAGGCCCACGAGATCCAGGGCGTGCTGGCGCTGGAGAATTCTTTCAATCGCGTGGGTCTCGACCATGTGTTGCTGGTGCGGGTGGCCTCCACCGCGGTGGTCACACAGATGCTGGGCGGCAGCCGCGAGACCTTGATCAACGCGGTATCCAATGCCTGGATAGACGGCGGCGCACTGCGCACTTACCGCCACGCCCCCAACACCGGCTCGCGCAAGAGCTGGGCGGCGGGCGATGCCACCAGCCGCGGAGTGCGGCTCGCGCTCATCGCGCTCACCGGCGAGATGGGCTATCCCACGGCGCTCTCGGCAAAAACCTGGGGTTTCTACGACGTGCTGTTCCGGGGTCAGCCGTTCCGCTTCCAGCGCGCTTTTGCCAGCTACGTGATGGAGAACGTGCTGTTCAAAATCAGCTACCCCGCCGAGTTCCACGCCCAGACGGCGGTGGAGTGCGCCATGCAACTGCACAGCCAAGTGAAAGACCGCCTGGAACAAATCGAAAAGATCGTGATTGAAACCCAGGAACCGGGGGTGCGCATTATTGACAAGACCGGGCCGCTCGCCAATCCCGCGGACCGCGACCATTGCCTCCAGTACATGACCGCCATCCCGCTCATCTTCGGCCGGCTCACGGCGGAGGACTACGAGGATAAAGTCGCGGCCGACCCGCGCGTCGACGCACTGCGCGCCAGAATGGAAGTGCAAGAAAACCCGCAGTTCACCCGGGATTACTACGACCCCGCGAAGCGCTATATCGGCAACGCCATCCAGGTGTTCTTCCGGGACGGCAGCCAGACCGAGCGGGTGGCAGTGGAATTCCCCATCGGTCACCGCCGCCGCCGCACTGAAGGCATCCCGGTGCTGGTGAAAAAATTCGAGAACGCCATCGCCGGACGGCTCCCCGCGCGCCAGTGCGAGGCCATAAGGAATCTGTGTGCGGATCAGAAGACGCTGGAAACCGCGCTCGTTACCGACTTCATGAAACTCTGGGCGGTTTGAATTCACCTCTACGTTACTTGGGAATAAACCATGAAACTGTTCACACCGGTTTTTCTTTGCTTGTGCGGTGTTCTCGCATGGCATTTTGCTGGCGCTGCCACGGCACCGGTCATTCAGTTGAGCGATCTGCAGAAGCTGGTGAGCCTGAGTGATCCGCGGATTTCGCCGGACGGGACACGGATCGCAGTGGTGGTTTCCACACCGGACTGGAAGACCGACAAGGCGAAGCAGGAAATTGATCTGGTGGATGCCGCGACGGGTGCACGGCGCGCGCTCACCTGGAACCGCACCGGCCTGTCCTCGCCGCGCTGGTCGCCCGACGGCGCGCGGCTGGCGTTCCTTGCCGAGGATGCGGAAACCAAGAAGCCGCAGATTTTCGTCCTGCCCATGGATGGCGGCGATGCGCTGCGCATCACCGACGGCAAACAGGGCGTGGCGGAATTCAGCTGGAGTCCCGACGGCGGACGGATCGCCTACCTCACCCAGGATCCGCCAGCGAACGAGAAGGACATCAAGGCGCATAACGACGTGTTCCAGGTGACCGACGGCAATTTCCAGTTGCGCGCCGCGGTCATGCCCTGGCATCTGTGGGTGGTGTCCGCCGCGGGCGGCACGGCCAAGCGTTTGACCCAAGGCACGTTCAGCCTGCAAACCGACCAGGGAGGCGCCACGCCGCCGGTCTGGAGCCATGACGGCAAATATATCGTGTTCACGGAATTCCCGGGGCCCTATTGGGGGCCGTCGTTCCGTTCGGTGATCGCGGAGGTGGAGGTAAACGGCGGCCCGCCGCAGGTGCTGGTGAGTGCACAAGGCTCAGTGGGTTTTACCTACGCACCGGGCAGCGACGATTTTGCCTTCATGCGGCCGCGCAACGGTGATGAGAACAACGGCAATGCCGTGTACGTGGACGCGCAGGGTAAAACCTACGACGCCACGCAAGCGTTGGCGCGCAATTTCAATTTTTATGCCTGGTTGCCGGACGGTAAAGCACTGGTCACGGCCGGTGAACTGGGCACCCGCTCGGTACTGTGGGAACAGCCGCTCTCCGGTCGCGCACGCCGGCTTGATCTCGGGGATGTGAATGCCGATCCGGAGCTGAGCGTCTCCAAAACCGGCGCCATCGCCTTCATCGGCAGCACCGCGAAGCATCCTGACGAGTTGTATGTCATGGATTCCATGAGCGCGGCACCGCGGCGGCTCACGGATGTGAATGCCTTCGTGGACGGTCTCAGCCTCGGCCGCAGCGTATCCGTGGAGTGGAAAGGCCCGGACGGCTTCCGCGAGGACGGCGTGCTGACGTATCCGCTGAACTACGAGCAGGGCCGCAAATATCCGCTGGTACTGGTGATCCACGGCGGTCCGGAAGGCGCCTCCACCGTGCGCTTCTCGCCGCTGGCGCAACTGCTGTCAGCCGCCGGCTTCCTGGTGTTCCAGCCCAATTACCGCGGCAGTATCAATCTGGGCGATAAATACCAGCACGCCATTTACCGCGACACCGGCGCAGGGCCGGGCCGGGACGTGATGGCGGGCCTCGCGGCGGTGGAGAAGCTTGGCCTCGTGGACACGCAACGCATAGGCGTGTCCGGCTGGTCTTACGGCGGCTACATGACCACCTGGCTCACGGGCCACTACAAAGTCTGGAAAGCGGCGGTGTCGGGTGCCGCGCTCACCGACTGGCTGATGGACTACACCATCGCCTATTACCAGGAGGGTGACACCTATTTCTTCGGCGGTTCGCCATGGACGGCAAAATACTGGAGCATCTGGCGCGAGCAGTCACCCATCCAGTACGCGCGCCACGTCACCGCGCCCACCCTCATCATGGGCGACGTGGGCGATTCCAACGTACCTCTGGTGAACAGCTACGAGTGGTATCACGCGCTGCGCGACAACGGCGTGCCGGTGGAGTTCTACGCCTACCCGGCGGATACGCATTTCCCCAAAGACATCGTGCGTACTACGGACGTGTACCGCCGCTGGGTGGAGTGGATGAGCAGGCATCTGCAGTGAACCCATGAATGCGCAAGACATCCTGCGTCTCCGGTTCGAAGAGCTTGCGCCGGGCCGGCATTTCAACAAGGACGAGAAGCTCGATGGGCTGATCGGTGAGCGGTCTGCGGAGATTCATCGGGCGAATCTGAATTACGCACCGGCGCACAAGGCCATCATCTGTCGCTTCGGCCGCTTCCCGCATCGCAATGCCGTTCCGGGCCGGGGATCCACACCCGAAGAGCCGGGATTTTTCTTCCAACCGGGCTGGTCGTTCTGACCGTCTGCATCCACTGCAGGGTTGCTGCTATCCTTGACGGCGGCCGCAGTCTGGCGGCGATAGAAACTCCTCATGTCCGCACCCGACGCATTAAGGAACGATGACCTTGAACCGCAGCCGTTGGCGCAAGCGGGCACGCTGCCTGCATACGCTTATGCCGACCCGGCTTTCCATGCCTTTGACGACCGTGCTATTTTCGCCCGCTGCTGGCAGCTCGCCGGGCGCGCCGGTGACGTAAAGAACCCGGGTGATCATATCGTCGCCGCGGTCGCCGGCAAACCGGTCATCGTGGTGCGCGGCAACGACCGGGTGCTGCGCGGCTTCTTCAACGTCTGCAAGCACCGCGCCGGCCCGCTGGCGCTCAAAAACGGCAATGCCAAGCAGTTGCAGTGCAAGTACCACGGCTGGACCTACACGCTGGAAGGCCAGCTGCGCGCCGCCCACGAGATGCAGGAAGCCGGGGATTTCGATGTCTCCTGCATCCATCTGGACCCGCTGCGGGTGGCGGAGTGGCAAGGTTTCGTGTTCGTGGCCGTGGATGATGCAGCGGTCGCGCTGGATCGCGTCATGGCGGGCATCAGGGAACGCATCGCGCCCATCGAGCTGCCGGCTTTGCACTTCCACACGCACGTCATCTACGAAGTAGACTGCAACTGGAAGGTGTACGTGGACAATTACCTGGAGGGTTACCATCTGCCCCACGTGCATCCGGGGCTGAACAAGTTGCTGGATTACCGCGCGTACACCACGCACACGGCGGAATGGTATTCATACCAGCACAGCCAGGTGGACGGCACGCGGGGGCCGTACGCGGGTGGTGATGCCCATTACTACTTCGTGTTTCCCAACCTGATGCTCAACCTGCTTCCGGGCCGGCTGCAGATCAATATCGTCGTGCCGGTTTCATATAATCATTGCCGTGTCGAGTTCGATTATTACTATGCGGATACTGATTCCAATGCGGCAAAGTCCATGATCGCCGAAGATCTGCGCTTCAGCGATGAGGTACAGAAAGAGGACATGGGCATCTGCGCGCGGGTGCAGCAGGGCCTGGAATCCGGTGCCTATCAGGCCGGGCGTCT
>JAGWNO010000164.1 GCA_028871235.1 Gammaproteobacteria bacterium | reverse complement strand
GAGACCTTCCGGACCTTTCTTGGGCGCATTGGCGCGGGGCACGATGGCCCGCCGGAAGCCGTGCTTCGCCGCTTCCCGCAGCCGTTCCTCACCGTTATAGACCGGGCGGATCTCACCTGCCAGCCCCACCTCGCCGAAGACGATGAGGTCCTGGGGCAAGGGCTTGTCGCGGAAGCTCGATAGCGCGGCCAGCGCCACCGCCAGGTCCGCGGCGGTCTCGTTCACCTTGAGACCGCCCACCACGTTCAGGAACACGTCATGGCCGAACATCGCGATGCCGCCGTGGCGGTGCAGCACCGCGAGCAGCATGGAGAGACGATTGGTATCCATGCCCACCGCGACGCGGCGCGGATTGTTGAGGTGGCTCTCGTCCACCAGGGCCTGCACCTCCAGCAGCATGGGCCGGGTGCCCTCCCGGATCACCGTGACGGCACTGCCGGAGACAGGCTCATCATGGCGCGACAGGAAGATCGCCGAGGGGTTCTTCACCTCCTTCAGACCGGTCTCGGTCATGGCGAAAACGCCGAGCTCGTTGGCGGCACCGAAGCGGTTCTTGACGGCGCGGATCACCCGGTAGCGGCTGCCGGCGTCGTTCTCGAAATACAGCACCGTGTCCACCATGTGCTCCAGCACCCGCGGCCCGGCGATGGCGCCCTCCTTGGTGACATGCCCCACCAGCAGCACTGCCGTACCGCTGTGCTTGGCGAAACGCACCAGCAGGCCGGTGGATTCGCGCAGCTGTGCCACCGCGCCGGGTGCCGACTGCAACGCTTCCGTGAACATGGTCTGGATGGAGTCCACCACCAGCACCGCCGGGCGCAATTGCGCCGACGTTTCCAGCATGCGCTCCACGCAGATCTCGGCGGCCAGCTGCAACGGCCGATCCGCCACACCCAGCCGGCGGGCGCGCAGTCCCACCTGTTCGAGGGATTCTTCCCCGGTGACATACAGGACTACACGGGAGTCGGCCAGGCTGGCGGCAGCCTGCAGCAACAGCGTGGATTTGCCGATGCCCGGATCGCCGCCCAGGAGCGTCACCGAGCCGGGTACCACCCCACCCCCCAGAACCCGGTCCAGCTCGTCCAGGCCGGTGCCGAAACGGGATCCCGTCTCACCCCGCACTTCCGCCAGGGGCCGAACCGTGGCAGCGGTGCCCGTAAAGCCCGTGCCGACCCGCCCACGCGCGGGTTGTTCCGGTGTGCGGGCCTCCGCCAGGGTATTCCACGCGCCGCAATCCGGGCATTGGCCGGCCCATTGCAGGGTGCGCCCACCGCAAGCGTCACAGACATACACAGTTCGGGATTTTTTCACGCAGGGTTATGCCGGGCTCGAGGATCGTAAAATGGTAGCATGTCCACCCAGAGCTCCCGGGGTGGCCGTGCTTCCGTTTTTGTGAAAATTCAAGGTACTATGGTCAATCCTTAATATAACCAAATAAGTAGGGAGTCGGGGTGAAACAGCGCTTCTGGACCACCGACTGGTTCGCGGGACTGGTTTACGGCGTGGTGTTCCTGCTCCTCGCCTACGTCTTCTTTCCCAACGCCTTCTATCGTATCGAGACCACCGCCTACGACTTCGGTGTCAGCCACACCAGTGCCACACCCAGCGACAACATCGCCGTCATCGCCATCGACGACGCCAGCATCAAAACCCTGGGTCGCTGGCCCTGGCCCCGGGATTATCATGCCCGGCTCATCAACATGCTCAACAAGGATGGCGCCAAGGTCATCGGCCTGACGGTGTTCCTGTCGGAACCGCAGGTGGACCAGGGCAGCGTGTTCATCCAGGACATGATGGATTTCTACGACCACTGCTCTTCGCTGGGGGTGCTGGCGCCACTGGCCGTCACCACCGCGCCGGCGGCGACGAGCCGGGCTGCGGCCGCGGCCGCCAACTGCGGCCCGGGTGTGAGCCTGCCGGATGCCGCGTCGCTGCAGGCCTCGCCGCAGATCAAGGCGGATCTGGTGCAACTGCGCCAGAAGATGCAGCAGGCGGAATCACAGATGAACACCGACGCCATGCTGGCCAGCAGCATCAAGAGCGCAGGCAACGTGGTGATCCCCATGTACCTCTCCACGGGCGAACCTCTCGGCAAGCCCAGCGGTTCGATCCCCGACTATCTGCTCAGAAATGCGCTGGGACCGGTGGTAGCGACGCCCAACAACGCCAACCAGCCGCTGCCCACCCTGGCCATGACGCCGCCGGACGCGGATTTTGCCCAGGCCGCGGCCGCGGTGGGCTTCCTCGACGATCTCCCGGACAATGACGGCACCTTGCGCACCGAACCGCTGGTGCTGCGCTACTACGATATCTATTACCCGTCGTTCTCAATCGCAGTGGTGATGAAGGCGCTGAATCTGCAGCCGGAAGACGTGCAGGTGCAGCCGGGCAATGGCGTCAAGGTCGGCAACCTGTTCATCGGCACCGATTCTCACGCCATGATGTACAACTTCTATTACACCGGCAGCCACCGCAACCCCGCGTTCCCGGTGTACTCCTACGCAGACGTCTATCAGGGCCGCGTACCGCCGGACGACTTCAAGGGCAAGATCGTGCTCATCGGTGCCACCGCCATCGGTGTGGGCGACCGTTTCCCCACCCCCGCCTCCGCCAGCATGGCGCCGGTGATGGTGATGGCCAATGTCGTATCCAGCATCCTGCAGCAGAACTTCTTCACGGTGCCATCCTGGGCAACCCTTGCCACCGTAGCCAGCCTGCTCCTCATCATTCTGTATATCGCGCTGCTGCTGCCACGGCTCAGGCCCGGCTGGGCGGCGCTCATCAGCCTGGTGTTGCTGATCGCGCTGTTCGCCGTCGAATTCAGCTTCATGAAGAACCGTTTCGTGTGGATCCAGCTGATGCTGCCGGCACTATTGCTGGTCACCGGCCACCTGGTGATGACCATCAAGTTGTCACGCCTGACCAGCAAGTTACTGGTACGCACCGAGGCGGACAGCGCCGAGAGCAACAAGATGCTGGGTCTGGCCTTCCAGGGGCAGGGCCAGCTGGACATGGCCTTCGAGAAGTTCCGCAAATGCCCGATGGATGATTCCATCGCCGATCTGCTCTACAACCTGTCGCTGGACTACGAACGCAAACGTCAGTTCAACAAGGCGGGCAACGTCTATAAGTTCATCTACGATTACAACCCGAAATTCCGTGACGTGGTGGAGCGCGTCAAACGCTCCAAACAGATGGAGGAGACCGTGATGCTGGGCAGCGGCACCGGCCCGGGCGGTACGCTGATCCTCGGTGACGGCGACGTGCAGAAACCCATGCTCGGCCGTTATCAGGTGGAAAAGGAGCTGGCCAAGGGTGCCATGGGGGTGGTGTATCTGGGCCGCGATCCCAAGATCAACCGCGTGGTGGCCATCAAGACCATGGCCCTGTCGCAGGAGTTCGAGGCGGACGAACTCGATGAAGTGAAACAGCGTTTCTTCCGCGAAGCCGAGACCGCCGGGCGGCTCAACCATCCCAACATTGTCACCATTTACGATGCCGGTGAGGAGCATGACCTGGCCTACATCGCCATGGAATTCCTCAAGGGCAAGGACCTCACCGGACATACCAAGGTGCCCAACCTGCTGCCGCCGAAAGTCGTCATGGATATAATCGCCAAGGCGGCGGAAGCGCTGGAGTATGCCAATGCCCAGAACGTGGTGCACCGCGACATCAAACCGGCCAACATCATGTACGAGGAAGCCAGCCA
>JAGWNO010000163.1 GCA_028871235.1 Gammaproteobacteria bacterium | reverse complement strand
GGCCGTTGTTTCGCGGACCCTGCCCCCCCGAGCACCAGCGCGCTGATGATCTCCGGCCGACCCGCCGGGTGCGGTTGGCCTGTATCGCGGTTTTCGCGGAGCACGCCGTCAGCCCAGGACTTTCCGCCTGCGGTTTATCCCGCCTGGAATGCAGCTTTTGGCGTGTTTCATGAGCTTCGACCCGCAAACTGCGTTATCCGCAAGCGCGCTGTTGACAGCGGCATCTATCGGGGTTTTAGTAGGGCTGCGAATCGCCGGGGCCGCACGCGCATTACCGGGCCCCAGTCCCGTCAGTCAGGACTCCACAACAGCTTGCACGGATGATCCGTTACATGGGGAACACCTTCGAGGTCTATGTGGTGCTCGCCGGCCTGGCGGTGCTCATCATCATGGTGATCGTGGGGTGTTGGCTGTACCTGCTGGGACGGCGGCAGGCGGCGCAAGCGGCGGTCGCGCTGCTGGCCCTGGAACGCACCAACGCCGCCCAGTATGAGGAGATCGAGCGACTGCGCGGCATCGAAAATGGGCTGGCCAGAAGAAATGACGGCTATCGCCGCTTCATCGAAAATATCATCGAAGGCTATTACTTCTACCGGCATGACGCCGCCGGCTGGTTCGATTACCTGAGCCCGTCCGTCACCCGGGTGCTCGGTTACAGTGTCGAGGAGTACCGGACCCAGCACGACGTGATGTTCACTGACAACCCCCTGAACAACGAGGCCCGGCGCAAGACGGAGTTGGTGCTGGATGGCAAGCGGCAGCCGACCTACGAGGTCGAAGTCCGCGCCAAGGACGGCTCGATCCACCGTCTCGAGGTGACCGAATACCCGGTGCTGAACACCGCCGGCCGGGTGGAGGCGGTGGAAGGCATTGCTTACGACGTGACGGACCGGGTGAAACTCGAAGGCCGGCTGGTTGAGCTGGCGGTGCGGGATGAATTGAGCGGCCTCTACAACCGCCGGCACCTGCTGGAACGTCTCGATGAGGCGGTCAGCCTGGCGCTGAGGCACAACCAACCTCTGGCATTCGCCATGCTCGACCTGGACGGCCTGAAGAAAATCAACGACAACTATGGACACATGCTGGGTGACCGCATGATCCGCTCGGCGGCGCAGATTTTACAGCTTGAGTTGAGATGTGAAGATGTGCCCACCAAATTCGACGGCGTCACCGGGCGTCTCGGCGGCGATGAATTCGCGGTTATTTTCCCCGACACCATGGCGGCGCAGGCACGTGTCGCCATGGAGCGGGTGCTGGCGAGTTTCGCCAACTGCCCGGTCAGGCTGACCGCCACCCTGACCACCCACCTGTCGGCATCCGTCGGCATCGTCGAACTGGCGGACGGCATGGACGTGGAGGAGCTGCAGCAGCGCGCCGATCAGGCGCTGTACCAGGCGAAGAATGCCGGACGCGGGCGCGTGTGCCTGTGGGAGCCGACGCCCGCGAAGTAGCGGTTTGGTCCAAGCCGGATCCGCGCACCCCGCGCATGCAAGCCGGCAAATCGCCCGTGCTGCGCCGCCTGGATTACTTTGCCGTGGCAAGCGGAAGCCGCACCTCGGATTCGAAATATTCCTTGCCGCGGCTCAGCGGGCACCTCAGATCATCCGGATCCAGGGTGCGCAGGCCGACGGTCCATTTGTGCATGAGGCGTTCCGATATCTGCACCTGTCCTTCGGAGTCGAGCCTGCCGATATTGTTGTAGCCCTCGCTTAATGCGACCGTGCACTTGCCGATCCTGCCATCGGCGCGGATGAACAGCGCATTGGGTTTCGAGGCGTAGCAGACGTGCACCGACTCGCCGTTGGCCGACACCATGTCGTAGCCGCTCAGACCGCCGGGCAGCTCCTGCCGCAGCTCGCGCACGATGGCGGCGTAATCCTGGTGAGTGACGGGCAGGTATTGCCCCTTGTTGGGACTGCCCAGGTCGTTGAGCGGGTGGAAGCCGATCTCGAAGCGGCGGTCGCCGGGGAACAGCGCGTTGAGCTTGCGCAGCAGGGAACGCAGCGACTCCTGGTTGTTGCCGCTCACGTGCAGGCGCAGCAGTATCTTGAACTTGAGGTCCGTGTCCCGCAGCGCCAGCAGCCTGCCCATGATGGCGTCGAACGAGCCGCTCTTGTCGGCCCGCAGCCGCACGGTGTCGTGATAAGGCTGGTCGCCGTCCAGCGAGATCTGGAACTGGGTGTGATTCAGCGCCACCAGTTTCGCCGCCAGCGCCGTATCCAGCAGCGAGCCATTGGTGGTGATGCCGCCGCTCAGCTGCGCGCCGTGGCTTGTGCACAGCTGCATCGCATAGCCGGCGATATCCAGGCAGATGCTGGCGGCCAGCAGCGGTTCGCCGCCGAACCATGAGAGCCGCAGGTGGCGCAGGCCGGGCACCTTCCGGGCCAGGAGTTTTTTTATGCCGCCGACGATCTCGGGGCGCATGCGGCCGATGGCGAAATCCTCATAACAGTAGGTGCAGCGGAAATTGCAGTGTTCCGTCGGGTTGATGCTGAGTTCGAAGCTGCGGCTGCTGAGCGCTTCGAGGATCACGAGCTGGGTTTCCTCGGAGAACGCGCGCAGCTTGTCGGCGGGCTGGAGCGGGTGGACGGTGCTCATCGGGGACTCCTTGATGCGGTATTCATCGCCAGGCCGGGCGCTACGCGGGCCGGGTCAGCCCACCACCCGGCTTTTCACCCGGTAGGGGCGCAGGGTGTAGCGGTCTATCATCACGCGGTGGTCGGTACTGAAATAGAAGCGCTCAGTCTCGCTGCCGTTCAGGAAGGCTCTGTGGATGGCGCCGTCGCGCAATTTCCCGAGATAACCGTCGGACAGATACGCATGGAAGTAGTACCAGCCTTCCCATTGCCGCGGATGGGCGCGCAGCAGTTCGGCCAGACGCAGGTAGATCTGCGTGGTCTGCTGCACGGCCAGCTGCTGACGCGACATGGACGCCGGTGAGGGATCCAGGGGGCGGAGTGTCACCATGGCCTGCAGCGCGCCGCTGCGCTGGGCATGGGCCGTGACGATGGGGATATGGAACAGCGCCGCCAGCGTCGCCACGGTATTCTTGCAGCAGATCTCGGCATCCAGGAACGGCACGATCACGTCCCGGCGGGTGTTGGCGGCATGCGGGCTGCCGGCGTAGCCGTCGAGAAACAGGTGGATGCTGTAGCCCTGCTGCACCGCCTGTTTCGCTTCAAGTGCAAACGATTGCGTATCCATGTCGATGATGCGCAGCTCGGCCGTCGCCGGCAGCTGCCGCTTGATGTGCCGGTGGAGATCCAGGAATTCCGTCTTCACCGCGGCCATGGACGTGGGGATGCAGACGGCGCAGGCCACGCCGCGCACCAGGCTCGAGAAAATCGGCAGCCAGTAAGGCCCGGTATGGTACAGGGCGCACATGTACGGGCGGCCGGCGCGCGCGCCGTCCAGCACCCCGGACTGATCCTCCACCACCGCCTGCTCAAGCAATGCCGCAATGTAGCGCGGCGTGTGGTCCACGTCGGTGGCCATGGCGGCGGCGTGCAGCACGGATTCCGCCACCGAAGCATTCACGCCGCTGTCGGCGATACCGAGGAAATGCAGCAGGTTGGTGCGTACGGTCTGGTAACGCTGGTTCCAGCGGGCGTGTACCGCGGGATCCGCGCAACGGGGATCGAGATAGCCGCGGATATTCTCCCTGAGGCGGTCGCTTTCCTGCTGGTAGCCGGCGGCGTTATACATGTTGGTTCACGGCTTGCATGTTGCGCTGGGTCCGCTCCGGGCCGCTAG
>JAGWNO010000162.1 GCA_028871235.1 Gammaproteobacteria bacterium | reverse complement strand
AACCAGATCCTGGCGGACAAGATCCACATGCTGAACGTGTGTTTCGAGGTGCCGGAGCTGCGCCGCGAGTTCGGCGGCACCGCCGGCAACATCGCCTACAACCTGAAGCTGCTGGGGGGCGAGGCTTACCCCATGGCTACGGTGGGCATGGACTTCCACCCTTATGCCGCGTGGCTGGACCGGCACGGCATCAGCCGCAAGTACCTCATGGAAGTGCCGGGCACCTATACCGCCCAGGCGTTCATCACCACCGACAGGGATAACAACCAGATCACCGCCTTCCATCCGGGCGCCATGCAGCGCGCCCATGAACAGCCGGTACCCACGGACGCCGGCGTCAGCCTGGGCATAGTGGCGCCCGACGGCCGCGAGGCGATGCTGCAGCATGCGCGCCAGTTCCGCGACGCCGGTATCCCGTTCCTGTTCGATCCCGGCCAGGGCCTGCCGCTGTTCTCCGGCGAGGAGCTCCGGGAGTTCATCGATACGGCCACCTGGGTGGCGGTAAACGACTATGAATCGCAGATGCTGGAGCGCAAAACGGGGCTCAGCGCCTACCAGATCGCCGAACGGGTGACGGCACTGATCGTCACCTGGGGCGCCAAGGGTTCGGTGATCTACAGCAAGCAGCGGCGCATCGACGTGCCCGCGGTCAAGGCCGAGGAAGTACGCGACCCCACCGGCTGCGGCGATGCCTACCGCGCCGGCCTGATCTACGGCCTCATGCACGCCATGGACTGGGAGACCGCCGGCGACATCGCCGCGCTCATGGGCGCCATCAAGATCGCCTCCAAGGGCACCCAGAACCACCATTTCACCCGCGCGGAATTCGCGACGCGTTTCGAGCAGGCCTTCGGCCGCACGCTGTGAAAATATCCCGGCGTGCCGCCGCGATATTCCAGGCGTCAGCTTGTCAGAACCTTCATTCCCAACCCGCCACTCACGGATCCCAGCCATGACACCCTTGCGCCCGCTTCCGGCCCTGTTCCTGCTGCTCGCCAGCGGTGCCGCGTGTGCCGGTAACGCCACCAGCGAACAGCGCTGGGCCGATACCCTGGCGCGGGTGTCACCGTCAGTGGTCTCCATCCGCGTGGACGCCACCCGTGCCTTCGATACCGGCTGGAATCTCACCGGTCAGGCCACCGGTTTCGTGGTGGATGCGGAGCACGGCATCATCCTCACCAACCGCCACGTGGTGACCTCGGGGCCGGTGGTGGCGGCGGCGGTGTTCGAGGACCATGAGGTGGTGACACTCAAGCCCATCTACCGCGACCCGGTGCATGACTTCGGGTTCTACCGGTACGATCCCCGCGCGCTCAAATACATCCATCCCGTCTCCCTGAAACTGGCGCCGGCGGCGGCGCGGGTGGGCGAGGACATCCGCCTCATCGGCAACGATGCCGGTGAGCAGCTCTCCATCCTCGGCGGCACGCTGGCGCGGGTGGACCGGGATGCGCCGGACTACGGTCCCGGCAACTACAACGACTTCAACACCTTCTACATGCAGGCGGTGTCCGGGACCAGCGGCGGTTCCTCAGGTTCACCGGTGATCAACATCGACGGCGAGGTGATCGCCTTGAACGCCGGCGCCCGCGAGGACGCGGCCTCCAGTTATTTCCTGCCGCTGGAGCGCGTGGTGCGCGCGCTGCGGCTTATCCAGGCCGGCAAGCCGGTACCCCGCGGCACGCTGCAGACGGTGTTTCGCCATCAGTATTACGACGAACTGGAACGCCTCGGCCTGCCGGCGGACACCGAAGCCGGGCTGCGCAGGCAGTATCCGCAGGCCACGGGACTGCTGGTGGTGAACCAGGTGCAGCCGGGCGGGCCGGCGAACGGCATCCTGCAGCCGGGCGACATCCTGCTGAGCGTGGCCGGCACGACCATCTCCACCTTCGTGCCGCTGGCGGCGGTGCTGGATGATTCCGTGGGCAAGACCCTCGCTTTCAGGCTCATCCGCGGCGGCCTGCCGGTCACGGTGAAAATCGCGGTGCAGAACCTGGACGCCATCACCCCCGCCAGTTACCTGGAATTCGGCGGCGCGGTACTGAACGACCTGTCCTACGAGCAGGCCCACAACTTCAACGTGCCGGTGCGCGGCGTGTACGTGGCCAATCCCGGTTACGTGTTCGGCACTGCCGGCATCACCCGCGCCGCGGTCATCACCGAATTCGACGGCGTGCCGGTGCCTGACCTGGATACTTTCCAGAAGGTGCTGACGGCCCTGCCGGATCGCGCCCATGCCACGCTGCGCTATTACAACCTGCCGGATGCGCGGCGCTCCATACTCGGCATCATCACCGTGGATCGCAGCTGGTATCCGGCGGACCGCTGCCAGCGCGATGATGCCAGCGGCGACTGGCCGTGCATTGACCTGCCGCCACCGCCACCGGCGGCGGCCCTCACGCCCACCACGGTGAGCTTCCCACGCTACGCCGATGCACGCATGCAGCGGCTGGCACCCTCGCTGGTGTATGTGAATTTCGACATGCCCTATCCCGTCGACGGGGTTGCCCAGACCCATTACATCGGCACCGGTGTCATCGTGGATGCGAAACGCGGCCTGGTGGTGGTGGATCGCGACACCGTGCCGGTGGCGATGGGCGATGTGCGCCTCACCTTCGCCGGCTCCCTGGAGATTCCCGGCAGGGTGGTGTACGTGCATCCGCTGCATGATCTCGCCGTCATCCAGTACGATCCGAAACTGCTGGGCAGGACGCCGGTGCGGAGCATCCGGTTCGACGGCCGGCCTTCCCGGCCCGGCGATGCCGTATGGGTGGTGGGCTACCAGCCGGACCAGACGCTGACCAGCCAGGAAACGCGCGTGTCCTCCCTGGATCCGGTGATGTTCCCGCTGTCACCCAGCTACCGTTTCCGCGACACCAACCTGGAAGTGCTCAGTCTCGTGAACCCGCCAGCCAATGTGACCGGCTTACTCACCGACCGGCAGGGGCACGTCACCGCGTTGTGGGCGAGCTTCGCCTTCGATGATGCGGGGCGCGTCCAGGAAGTGCAGCGCGGCATCCCCGCGTACGTGGTGCGGGACATGCTGCGCATCGTGGAGAGCGGCGGCAAGTCCACGCTGCGCACGCTGGATGTGGAGTTCTATCCGGTGCCGCTGGCCCAGGCGCGCAAACTGGGCCTGCCGGACGACTGGGCCGCACGCCTGGAAGCGGCCGAACCGCAACGCCGCCAGGTGCTGGCCGTGTGGCGGCTCACGGCGGACACGCCGGCGCAAAAGCTGCTGCAGACCGGCGATCTGTTGCTGGCGGTGGACGGCCAGCCGGTGATCAATTTCCGTTCCGTGGGGAAAGCCAGCCGGCGGCCGGAGGTGCGACTCACATTGCTGCGTAGCGGCAAGGTGATGACGCTGGACGTGCCCACCGTGGCGCTCAACGGCCAGGGTACGCAGCGCGTGCTGATGTGGGCCGGAGCCTTACTGCAGAAACCCCAGCATGCCGCCTCCGCCCAGCGCGACATCCCGCCCACCGGGCTGCTGGTGGGGTACTACAATTTCGGTTCGCCGGCGAGCCGCTACGGCCTCGCGCCGGGCCTGCGCATCGTCGCCGTGGACGGCCGGCCGACGCCGGATATGGACAGCTTCATCGCCGCGGTGCACGACAAGCACGACGGCGATGTGGTGCGCCTGACCGTGCGCAGCGCAGACCACATGGCGCAGATCATCACCCTGAAACTGGACCTGCGTTACTGGCCGACCTACGAAGTGCTGCACACCGGGCGGGGCTGGGTACGCCGATCTCTTATCAGCCGTG
>JAGWNO010000161.1 GCA_028871235.1 Gammaproteobacteria bacterium | reverse complement strand
CCATCCATCACCCGGCCAAGTGGAGGCAACCGGCGCAGCGCGGCGATTTGTTACAATCACCGCCCCTTGCCACCCGCCGCCGGAGACTTCCCCTTGACCACTTCCATGTACCAGAGTTCGGTTCCCGCCCTGATCCGCATGCTCGGCAACCTCAAGGCGATCCTGGAGAAAGGCGTGCAGCATGCGGACGCGCACAAGTTCGATGCCGCGGTACTGCTGCAGACGCGCCTCTACCCGGATATGTTCCCGCTGGTGCGGCAAGTGCAGATCGCAACCGACGTGGCCAAGGGCTGTGCCGCCAGGCTGGCCGGCGTCGAACCGCCGCGTTACGAAGACAACGAGACCACTTTCCCCGAACTTTTGGCGCGCGTCGACAAGACCATCGAGTATCTGAAGAGCTTCCCGCCGCAGAAGATCGATGGATCGGAACAGCGGGCCATCACCCTGCAGATGAGAAGCGGGTCGCGCAGTTTCACCGGCGCCGCCTATCTGCATGAGTTCGTGCTGCCGAATGTGTACTTTCACATCACCACCGCCTACAACATCCTGCGTCACAGCGGTGTGGTCATCGGCAAGCAGGACTTCCTCGGCCGCGGCTGATTGCGGAAAAAATCCCGTGGTGCTCAGGTCGCCGCCAGCGGCCGGGTGGCACCGATGCTGCGCAACTGCGGACTGCTGAGGCAGGTCAGCGCGATCACGCTCAACGCCAGTCCGGCACCGGCGAACAGCGCCGGCAGCGGGATCAGCTTGAGCAGGAAGCCGGCGGCCGCGGCCGACACCGGCCCCAGCCCCATGAAGGTGAATAGCAGCACGCTCATGGTGCGTCCCATCATCTCCTGGGCCACCCGCTGCTGCACCCAGCTGAAGATGGCGATCTGCGCGACCCCGGCGAGCACCCCGACGCCCGCCAGCAACAGCGCGCCGGTGAGCGTCGCATGCACCAGCGTCAGCCCGGCGAGCACCAGGCCGGCGAGACAGTCGATACCCAGCACCATGAGACCCAGCCGGCCGCGCATGAGGCGTGTCCCGATCCCGGAAACCAGGCTGCCGATGAGGATGCCGCCGCCGTTGGCGGTCATCAGGATACCCAGGGAAGCCGCCCCCAGATCGAGACGCGTGTCCGCCAGCACCGGCAAGCCCACCTGGATCGGTCCGCCCACGAACACCGACACCACCGCGGCGTACAGGATGAAGGCCCGCAGCGGCAGGTCCGACCAGATGGCGCGTATCCCGGCAGCCACGTCCGCCAGCACCCCGCCCCTGGGCGCGGGCGGATGGTAGTCACTGTGGATGCGGATCATGAGCAGGGACGCCAGCGAGAACAGGAAGCTCACCGCGTCGATGCTGAAGGCGAGCCCCATGCCGCGCGCATCGGTCAGTGCCCGGCCGTGACCGCTGCCCGCGCTGATGACCAGTCCGGCCAGCACCGGGCCCACGAACGTGCTGAGCTGGCGCGTGCCCATGAACAGCGCGTTGGCCGGCTGCAGCTGCCGCGGCTCCATCAGCTGCGGCAGGATGGCCGAGCCCGCCGGGTAGGCGAACGCCGTGGACAGGCCGATGCCCAGGGCCAGCCCATAGACCATCCACATGTGCACACTGTTGGTGAGCACCAGCAGCGCCAGGATGGCGATGAGTGCGGCGTTGATGCCGCGTGAGCCCAGCAGCACCCGCCGCGGCGACATGCGGTCCACCAGCGCGCCGCCGATGAGCATGAAGGCGGCACGCGGCAATGCCATCATCGCCAATACCATGCCCAGCGCCGCGGGGTCGCCGGTGAGTTTCAGCACCAGCCACGGCAATGCCACCAGCGTGAACTGGTCGCCCAGCATGGAGATGGAGCTGCCGCCGAACAGCAGGCGGAAATCCCGGTTGGCGAATACCGATGCGTGCGCCTTGTCTGCCAACGTCACTCCGCAAACCGGTGGCGCCGCCATGCTGCGCGGTGCACGCGCGAACCGCTGCGACCGGCCTTCAATTCCACTTGCCGCCGGCGCCGCCGGTACTGTAGCGTCCGGCGCCCAGCAGCGCGATGACGAGGCCGCCGATGCCGAAGAAGACTTCCAGTTCGATAACCCAGCCGCCGTAGGGATTCAGGTGGAAGACATCCAGTCCGCGGGACAGCAGCACCGCCACGATCATGTTGGCGAGGATCAACAGGCCGCCGATGCGGGCGTAGACCCCCAGCAGCACCAGCACCGGACCGAGCACCTCGCCCAGATACGCGCCGTAGGCCAGGAAAGCGGGCAGATGATGGGCGCTGAGCATGCCCTGGACCTCGCCGGGCCCGTGGGTGAGCTTGGACACACCGTGCAGGATCAGCAGCCCGCCCACCAGCAGGCGCAGCAGCAGCTTGCCGCCGTCGTCGGTTTTCCAGTTCATGACAGCCTCCGGTTGCGTTAATGGAGAAAAGCTTCGTGGTGACTCTCAACGGACACGCGCGCCCCCGGCACACGTCAGTGCCGACCCTGGGCGCGGCAGCAGGGTCTGAGCATAACCCAAAGATTTCCGGGTATGAAGGCGGTTTTCAAGGTCCTGGCAACTGCGATCCCTGTGCAGATAAATCCCGCTGACCCAAAGCAGCAGCGCGGCAACGCCCGCAGCAGATAGCCCGGGTAGTTTGCGGATGCGAGCCAGCCGGCCCGTGCGAGTGACCAGTCCGCGTCTTTTCCCATCATCGGCGGCGGCGTGAAGGCAAACCGGCCAGCCGTTGCATACCGCCAAAGTAAAATCTTTCAAAGATTCACTTCGATAAACGCCTTGAGTTGCGACTTGGACAGGGCGCCGACTTTCTGGGCTTCGACCGAGCCCCGCTTGAAGATCATCAGTGTCGGCTGGCTGCGCACCCCGTAACGCCGCGCAATCTGCGGTTCCGTCTCCACGTTCACCTTGACGAGGCGCAACCTACCCGCATATTCACCCGCCACTTCCTCCAGGATCGGCGCCATCGCCTTGCAGGGCGCGCACCATTCCGCCCAGTAATCCACCAGCACCGGCACACTGGATTTGAGCACGTCCTCATCGAAGTTGGCGTTGCCGGACCGGATGATGTGTTCATTCATGGACATTTCACCTCTGTAAACCCAGTCACCACCGATGAGTGACTTGCGTCACTTGCCGCCCGGGATGTTTGATCTTACTGTATGAACAATCACAGCACTTGGGGATGGCGGATGGCAACTCCGGAATCGAAACCCGTGTGCCGGCATTGCGGTGGCCTGACCACGGGCCTGATCGTCATCGCCATCGGCGTGTTCTTCCTGCTGCGCAATTTCGGCATCATTCTGCCCTTCATGGAATACCACAACTGGTGGGCCCTGTTCATCCTCATCGGCGCCGCCGGGCCGCTGTCGTATGCCGTGCAACGCTATCGCGCGCGCGGGAAAGTGGATGGCGTGGTGCTGCATTCCCTGGTCTCCGCCGCCGCCGTCATCACGGTTGCCCTGTTTTTCCTGCTGCAGCTCTCCTGGAACCAGTGGTGGCCGCTGTTCCTCATCTATGGCGGGCTGTGGATGCTGGCGAATAACTGGAAGCGCGATGCCGATCCCACGTCGTCTTGAACAACCGTCCGCACCCGCGGCGCCGCTGACCGGTTGCTAGCCCGTCACCGGACGGTATTCAAAAACCGAATATTGGAAGCGCTGCAGCTTGCCCGCGGGCGTCATGTGAGCTTGGTCGCGGTGCACAACCAGACGGAAATCCGTGCCCAGTTCCGCGGCAAGGGTGTCCGGTGAATAGCGCTGCACCGGCAGACCGCTGCAGCGCTCCGGGCCGTCCGCCGCGAAGCTGGCGATGATGGCGGTGCCGCCGGCGGCGAGGGCCGCA
>JAGWNO010000013.1 GCA_028871235.1 Gammaproteobacteria bacterium | reverse complement strand
GGTGAGTGACGACGGTCTGCAGCATTACCGCCTGCCGCGGGCGGCGGAGATCATCATGCTGGATGGCGCCCGCGGTCTTGGCAACGGCTGGCGCCTGCCGGCCGGGCCGCTGCGCGAATCCCCGGCACGCCTGCAAGAGGCGGATTTCATCATCTGCAAAGCCGCCGGCACCGGCATGCGCAGCATGCCCACGGGTACACTCGGCATGCAACTGCGGATGGAGGAGGCGGTGCAGCTGGTCAACGGCGTGCGCATGCCGATGCAGGCCTTTTCCGGCAAGCATGTGCATGCAGTGGCGGGCATCGGCCACCCCGAGCAGTTCTTTACCGCCCTTGAGGCCATGGGCCTCATGGTGGATGGCCGGCCATTGCCGGATCACGCCAAATTCACCGAGGCGGACCTGCGTTTCGAGGGTGACGAGGCGGTGCTGATGACGGAAAAAGACGCCGTAAAATGTCACGCCATGCATTTGCCGCGGCACTGGTATGTGAGCGCCACTGCGCACTTCGCCGATGCAGATGCCAACCGCATCCTGGGCTACTTGCGCAAGCGGCTCGGGGAACACGGCGTTCAGCCGGAGGCCGTCAGATAAAGGAATCTGCCTATGGACATGAAACTGCTGGAAATCCTGGTATGCCCCTTGTGCAAGGGTCCGTTGCTGTACCGCAAGGCAGAGGCCGAACTGGTGTGCAAGGCGGACCGGCTGGCCTATCCGATACGCGATGGCATCCCGGTGATGCTGGAAGAGGAAGCGCGCGAACTGAAGTCCGACGAGGATATCTGAATGCGGTTCATGGTGCTGATACCGGCACGCTATGCGTCCCAGCGGTTGCCGGGCAAGCCTTTGGCCGAGCTGCTCGGCAGGCCGCTGATCCTGCACGTGTGCGAGCGCGCCCGGGAAAGCGGCGCGGAACATGTGGTGGTGGCCACCGACGATGCACGCATCCACGATGTCTGCAGCGCGGCTGGCGTGGCGGTGGAGATGACCGGTGCCGGCCACGCGTCGGGCACAGACCGCATCGCTGAGGTGGTCACTCGCCTCAACTGGGATGACGCGGAAATCGTGGTGAATTTGCAGGGTGACGAGCCGCTCATGCCGGCGGCGAACATCCGGCAGGTGGCGCAACTGCTGGATGCCCGCGAGGATGCGCAGCTGGCGACACTGTGCACGCCCATCCATGCGCTGGAAGATTACCTGAACCCCAACGTGGTCAAATTGGTGTCCGATCAGGCCGGGAATGCACTGTATTTCAGCCGCGCTCCCATACCGTGGAACCGCGAGGGAGCAAACGCAGGGCTGGCATCGCAGCAGCGCTGGCAGGACGCGCTGCGCCATGTCGGCTTGTATGCCTACCGCGCGCGGGCACTGCGGCAGCTGGCGGCTGCGCCTCCCTGCGGACTGGAGCAACTGGAAATGCTGGAACAGCTGCGGGCCCTGTGGCTGGGCATGAGAATCGTCGTGGATGTGGCGCGGGAGACACCCGGACCCAGCGTGGATACCCCCGAGGATCTTTACCGCGTAGCCGCGCTGCTGCGCAACTGATTTACCGGGGAAGGCAGCGTGCAGGCGCAATCCGCAAACCCCGGCATTGGTGTGCTGTTTGTATGCATGGGCAATATCTGCCGCTCACCCACGGCGGAAGGCGTATTCCGCAAGCTGCATCAGGAACTGGCGCCACAACTGAAATTGCATATCGCTTCCGCCGGCACCCATGCTTACCACGTCGGCGAACCGCCTGACCGGCGTTCCCAGATGGCGGCGCGGCGCCGCGGCATAGACATCGGCGCCCATCGTGGCCGTGTGTTGACCACTGCTGATTTCACTGATTTCCACTACATTCTTGCCATGGATGAGCAGAACCTGCAGGAGTTGCGGCAAATACGACCGCAAGCGAGCTGCGGTGAATTGCGGTTGTTGCTTGAATTTGCCGATGGTGCGTTGCAGCGGGAAGTGCCGGATCCCTATTACTGCGGTCCATCCGGGTTCGAGGCAGTACTCGATCTGGTGGAGCTTGGGAGTCTGGGTTTGATCCGGCACATCTGCCGTGAACAGGGGTTCGAACTGGCACTGCCCCGTGAAGCGCACTCTTGAATAAACCTGCCCGGCGGCAATCCGGGCAGATCGTCGTTCAGCGGTTTTCAGTCCTGACGGGGGCCGTTGCCAGACGGCTCGGCCACGTTGCCATTGGGTTCCCGCTCGGGAGATTCATGCCGCTCCTCCGGTGAGGGGTACAACAGCGGGATGGTGGTGTCCTCGCGGACCTCCCCCTGGTGCGCATGGAATTCCTCAACGGTGCGGGCATTCGGTTGCGTGGGTTCCGGGTCACGGAGCTGACCGCCGGATACGAAATTGGGGATGGTATCCGTGTGACCGCCCTGGGGCGGACGATTGCCTGCATCGCCACCACCTTCGTAACGGCGCCGGCGGCGCCCGCCACGGCGGCCGCGACGTGTGCCGCCACGGCCACGGTTGCCT
The DNA here is from genome assembly GCA_028871235.1 of Gammaproteobacteria bacterium. GTDB lineage: Bacteria > Pseudomonadota > Gammaproteobacteria > Natronospirales > REEB76 > REEB76. Next base: position 18,921 of record JAGWNO010000013.1, on the reverse strand, counting down.
TGGCTGTTGTCACGTTCCTGCGGTTTTCCGCCTGCGGTCCCCATCCCCGTTTGCAGTGGCGGGGCTCCGGCTGGTGCCGCTGCGGCCTCAGCCGGAGCCGCTGTCTCTGCTGGACGCGGTGGCGGGGTACGGACCGGGGCACGTTCGGGCGCACGTTCCATGGAACGTTCCGGTGGACGGCTTGGGGCGGCGTCTTTCTCAAAGCGACGCGGGCCACCTTGGGCATGGCGGTCGCGGTCACGGTGGCGGTCGCGATCACGGTTACGCTCGCCGCGATCCCGGCTCCGCTCGCGGGGTTGATTGCGGTCGCGGCGGCTGAATTCCTCGCGGCGGGCCTGCTGCGGTCGCGGCGGCGGACTGCTGCGCACCGGTTGTTTCCCGCCGCTGCCGAACAGCGCGCGCCACATGCGTACGAACAATCCCGGCCCGTGAACGCCAGCCTTGTCCACCCTGGAAACCGGAGCCGGTGTAGCGGGGGTGAGCCCCTTGACCAGCGGTTCTTCTGCCGGCTCGCGGGCACGTTCCACACCGGGCAGTGGTGCCGCCTGCGGTTCGGTGACCAGCTTGTAGCTGGTCTCCACGCTACCCGGCTGGCGCGCTTCATCGTCGCGCAGCCGCTGGATATCATAACGCGGCGTGTCGAGGTGCGGATTGGGCACCAGAACTACGCTCACGCCACAGCGTTTCTCCACCTCGGAGATGATCTGGCGTTTCTCGTTCAACAGGAAGGTGGCCACTTCCACCGGCAGTTGTGCCACCACCCGTGAAGTGCGCTCCTTCATGGCCTCTTCTTCGATAAGGCGCAGCACCGAGAGCGACAGTGACTCGATGCCGCGGATACGACCCTCGCCGGAACAGCGCGGACACACCACCTGGGTAGATTCACCCAGCGACGGGCGCAGGCGCTGTCTCGACATCTCCAGCAGGCCGAAACGTGACAGGCGGCCCACCTGCACGCGCGCGCGGTCCATCTTGAGCGCTTCGCGCAGCCGCTCCTCGACATCGCGTTGATTTTTTGGCGGACCCATGTCGATGAAATCGATGACGATGAGGCCGCCCAAGTCGCGCAAGCGCAATTGGCGCGCGACTTCATCGGCGGCTTCCAGGTTGGTGCGCAGCGCGGTCTCCTCGATGTCGCCGCCCTTGGTGGCGCGGGAGGAATTCACGTCGATGGCCACCAGTGCCTCGGTATGGTCGATGACCAGGGCGCCGCCGGAGGGCAGGCGCACCTCGCGGCTGAAAGCCGCGGCAATCTGGCTCTCGATCTGGAAGCGCGTGAACAATGGCACGCGGTCTTCGTAATGCTTGAGCCTGGTGAGGCTCTGTGGCATCACCTTTTCCATGAACGCATATGCTTCCTGGTGAACCTTGGCATCGTCCACCAGGATCTCGCCGATATCCGTGCGCAGGTAGTCGCGCAACGCACGGATGATGACGTTGCTTTCCTGATAGATCAGGAACGGTGCGGGACGGTCACCGGAAGCCTTCTCGATGGCCTGCCAAACCTGGATGAGGTAATCCAGATCCCACTGCAGTTCCTCGACACTGCGGCCGACGCCGGCGGTGCGGATGATGATGCCCATGCCGTCTGGCATCTGCAGGGTTGCCATGGCTTCGCGCAGTTCGTCCCGGTCATCGCCTTCCACACGGCGCGAGACGCCGCCGGCGCGTGGGTTGTTGGGCATCAGTACCAGGTAGCGGCCAGCGAGACTGATGAAGGTGGTGAGGGCGGCACCCTTGTTGCCGCGTTCCTCCTTGTCCACCTGCACCGTGATCTCCTGGCCTTCGTGCAGCACTTCACGGATATTTATGCGCCCCGACAAGTCGGCGCCGGATTTGAAAAAGACACGGGAGATTTCCTTGAGTGGCAGGAAACCATGGCGTTCGGCGCCATAATCCACGAAGCAGGCTTCCAGGCTGGGCTCGATGCGGGTGATCTTGCCCTTGTAGATATTGGCTTTTTTCTGTTCTCGGGAGGGGACTTCGATGTCCAGGTCGTAAAGTTTCTGGCCGTCCACCATGGCCACGCGCAGCTCTTCCGGCTGAGAGGCATTCACCAGCATTCTTTTCATGTTGTTACTCGCAGACGCTCAACCACGGTCTGCGCAGGATCACGGGAGCCCAGACGGCCCTCAGGCGGGATTTTAAGCTTCACTTGCGCGGCAGCCCGGAAACCCTACCTTGGCTGCAGTCGGCGCGTCGTGACCATGCACGGCATGGGAGCGCAGTCCTAACGGCGCTCAAACCCGGTCATTCAGGCCGGCGACGTCACATACCACGGGGCTGCTGGATTAAGCACGGCAGACCCCACCTATAAACCTTGTCAAACCCGTTGTTAATTAAGGGCTTTACAGGGGATGGCACCATGCCGTTCAGTGGTCGCGGCTCCGCCATCGGTCGGGTACTATAACAGCGAAGCCATGACCCTTCAATTATCCGAACACTTTTATTTTCAGGAGCTTAAGTGGATAACGTCCCGCCGAAAGTCCGCCGTCTGACCGTGGACGCAGCGGAGGCGGAACAGCGGCTCGACAATTTCCTGTTCCGGCAGCTGAAGGGTGTGCCCAAGGGGCATGTATACCGGCTGTTGCGCACCGGCCAGGTACGCGTCAACAGCCGGCGGGTGAAACCCGATTACCGGCTGACGGCCGGAGATGAGATTCGTCTTCCTCCGGTACGCCAAGCAGAACCCGTCGAGCGCCTGCCACCCGGCAGCCGGCAGCTGGAGGCTCTCAAGGACGCCATCCTGTTTGAGGATGAGCAGCTGCTGGTAATCAACAAACCGGCGGGCATGGCCGTACATGGCGGCAGCGGGGTGAGTTGCGGCGTCATCGAGGCCCTGCGGGCATCACGGCCTGAGGCGCGCTCCCTGGAACTGGTGCACCGCCTTGACCGGGAAACCAGTGGCTGTCTGCTGGTGGCCAAGAAGCGCAGCGCCCTGCGCACGTTGCATGCGGCCCTGCGGGAAGGGCGGGTGGAGAAGCATTATCTGGCCCTGCTGGCGGGCGCCTGGCCGGGCGGTGAGCGGCAAGTGCGCCTGGCACTGGAAAAGAATGTGCTGCAAAGCGGTGAGCGCATGGTGCGGGTGGCTGAGGAAGGTAAAGACGCCGAAAGTCATTTCCGTCCGCTGCGGCGCTTCGCCGCTGCGGTGCTTGTGGATATAGCCATCCTCACCGGGCGCACCCACCAGATCCGCGTGCATGCCGCGCACCTGGGTCATGCGGTGCTGGGGGACGACAAGTACGGCGACCGGGAAGCCAACAAGAGCTGCCGCGCACTGGGACTCAAGCGCATGTTCCTGCACGCCCACAGTCTGGCGTTCAACCATCCGGCCGGCGGCGCGCCGCTGCGGGTGACTGCGCCGTTGGATGCAAACCTGCAAGCGGTGCTGGAGCGGCTGGAAAATGCCGATTAGGGCAGGCTGATGCCGAATTCCCTCAAGAACCGGCATAACATGATGAGCGGCAGGCCCACCAGCGCCGTGGGGTCCTGGGATTCTATGCGTTCGAACAGGCTGATGCCCAAACCCTCGGATTTGAAGCTGCCAGCGCAGTTGTAGGGCTGCTCCGTCCGCAGATAACGCTCGATCTCCGGTTCGCCGAGCGCGCGGAAATGCACGCGGGTCACATCCACATGTTCGCGGCTGCCGCCCATGCGCCCATCCAGCACACACAGGCCGGTATGGAATGTCAGCGTTTGTCCTGCGACAGCCCGGAGTTGTGCCGACGCGCGGACATGATCACCCGGTTTGCCGATGATGGCGCCATCCAAAGCCGCCGCCTGGTCGGCGCCGATGAGCAGCGCCCGTGGGTGCAGTGCTGCCGCGGCCCCGGCTTTGGCGCGGGCCAGCCGCTGCACCAGCGCCGCCGGCCCCTCCTGCGGCCGGGGTGTCTCATCCACCTCGGGCGCGCTCACGGCGAAGTCGAGGCCCAGCCGTTGCAGCAACATGCGGCGATGGGGTGAGGCGGAGGCCAGGATGATGGACATGCAGTGCAGCCTTCTACGGAGGTACCGCGCCACTGTCAAGCTGGCATGGGACAACGCACAGTAAAAACAAAGGCTTGGCGACGATTTCTTTTGACACTCCGACTTCTGAAAAGTATCATAGCCGGCTTATGTCGGCTGGCTTACCGGAGTTTCTTGACTTGGCGTCGGTTACCCGCCAAGCCATGGAGGCGGCAGGCCGCCTGCGTCTCGATACGCTGCCCCGGTTGCAGGCCGCCGGTGAAGCTGAAGTTCAGTTGCGGGCGTCCGATGACGGCAGTGGACGCGCCATCGTGCAGGGCCGGGTCAAGGCGCAGTTAACGCTCACCTGCCAACGCTGCCTAGGTCCTGTGGCCCGGGCGCTGACCACGGAATTCAAGCTGGTGTGGGTGCGCAGCGATGCACAAGCTGCCGCCCTGCCGCCGGAACCGTATGAACCGCTGCTGTCGGCCAGCGGCCGCGTGCAAGTGAGTGAACTGCTGGAGGATGAGTTGCTGCTGGCGTTACCCATCGCTGCAGTCCATGCTACGGCGGAAGAATGCAGTGGGCTTGGGCAGCGGCCGGCATTGCGGCACGTTGAAACACCTGCGAATCCGTTTGCGGTGCTGGGAGCCGGCAGGCGTGACCGTTGAAAATACACAATTGACACAACGATTTTGACCAGGAGTACCACATGGCTGTCCAGAAAAGTCGCGTATCACCCTCCCGTCGTGGCCAGCGTCGCTCCCATGACGCGCTCAAGGGCCCCACGCTGTCGGTCGAGCAGACCACCGGCGAGACCCACCGCCGCCACCATATCAGCGCCGATGGTCACTACCGCGGCAAGAAGATTCTCAGCACGCGGCAGGACGACTGAGCCGTACCATTCCGACAGCACCGGGACCCCAGGGTACGGTTCCGGTGTTTTACCGCCACTGCAGCATGCACAATCGGCTGGATGCGCACGCAGGCCGGTTCCTCCGGGGGCCGGTGATGTGCGCATGCCTGACTGTTCCGCGGTATGAGCACTGATACGGTTACCATCGCACTCGACGCCATGGGCGGCGACCACGGTCCTGGCGTGGTGGTGCCGGCCGCCCTCAGCATGCTCGCCAGGCACAGTTTCCTGCACATTATCCTCGTGGGCGATGCCCCCACGCTGACACCGATGGTAAGCCGCCAGCAGGCGGAGTACGGCGACCGCTTGACTGTGCAGCATGCCTCGGAAGTGGTGCTCATGGATGAACCGCCATCGCAGGCGTTGCGCGGCAAGAAGGACTCATCCATGCGCATCGCCATCAATCTCGTCAAGGCCGGTACCGCGGATGGCTGCGTGAGCGCCGGCAATACCGGCGCGCTCATGGCGACGGCACGCTTCGTCCTCAAGACCGTGCCTGGCATCGATCGCCCAGCCATCTGCGCATTGATTCCTTCCCACGGCGGCCACACCCACATGCTGGATCTGGGAGCCAACGCTGATTGCACACCGGAGCAGCTGTTCCAGTTCGGGGTGATGGGTTCAGCGCTGGCGAACGCGGTATACAATATCGCGGCGCCGCGTGTGGGCTTGCTCAACATCGGCGAGGAAGAGATCAAGGGCAACGAGAAAGTGCGCGAGGCCGCCAGGCTGTTGACCGGCAGCCATCTCAATTACATCGGCTTCGTGGAGGGCGACGACATCTTCTCGCGCGACGTGGATGTGGTGGTGACCGACGGCTTCGTCGGGAATGTTTCACTCAAGACGATGGAAGGTCTGGCCAAGATGATCAGCCAGAACATCCGCGAGGAATTCCGGCGCACCGCCTTCACGCGGTTCCTGGCGTTTGTGTCGTTGCCGGTGCTGCGCGCGCTCAAGCGGCGCCTCGACCCGCGGCATTACAATGGTGCGAGCATGCTGGGACTCAAGGGGGTGGTGGTGAAGAGCCATGGCGGGACCGACAGCGTGGGTTTCGCCAGCGCCATCCGTATCGCCATCCTCGAGGTGCAGAATCAGGTGCCGCAGCGGATCAGCAGGCTGCTGGAGACCCAGCTGACAGAACCCCGGGCGGACGTGCAATGAAGAACGCGTATTCCCGTATCGCCGGTACCGGCCGCGGATTGCCGGAGAAAATCCTGACAAATCAGGATCTCGAGAAGATGGTGGAGACCAGCGACGAATGGATCCGCAGCCGCACCGGCATCGAGCGCCGCCACATCGCCGCGGACCATGAAACCAATCTGGATTTTTGCGAACAGGCGGCGCGCAATGCCATGCAGGCGGCGGGTGTCGGACCCGGAGACATCGATCTCGTCATCGTCGGCACCACCACGCCGGACCAGGTATTCCCGAATATGGGCTGTCTGCTGCAGCGGCGTCTGGGAATCCACGGCTGCACGGCATTCAGCCTGGAAGCCGCCTGCACCGGCTTCATTTACGCACTCGATATCGCCGATAAATATATCCGTACTGGTTCCGCCAAGTGCGCCCTGATCGTGGGCGGCGAGACCTTGTCGCGCATGACAGATTGGAGCGACCGTGGTACCTGTGTATTGTTCGGTGACGGCGCCGGTGCGGTGGTGCTGGAAGCAGCGGAACAGCCTGGCATCATCTCCACGCATCTGCACGCGGACGGCAAGTATGCGGATCTGCTGTATTTCCCTTCGGGGGTATCCAAGGGATTCGATGACCTGAAGTCGGGCAAGGATTTCATCCGCATGAGCGGCAACGAGGTCTTCAAGGTGGCGGTGACCAAACTCGGCGAGATCGTGACCGAGACCTTGCAGGCCAACAACATGACGGCGGACAAGCTGGACTGGCTGATCCCCCATCAGGCCAACCTGCGCATCATCGAGGCCACCGCCCGCAAGCTGAAACTGCCCATGGAGCGGGTCATTCTCACCGTCCAGGATCACGGCAACACCTCCACCGCATCGGTGCCCATGGCGCTGGATGTGGCAGTACGCGATGGCCGCGTGCAACGCGGTCAGACCCTGCTGCTGGAAGCCTTCGGTGGCGGTTTCACCTGGGGTTCAGCGCTGATCCGCTATTGATTGTTCCAGAAAAAGGATAGCGTTCCCCTTTATTCCTCAATAGCAAAACTTCATGCAGACTACAGCGTTCAATGTCTGAGTGTCTTACTTCCCACCTGTCGCGCGAGCCGAGCACCGCACTGAGCGAGGGCAAGATGCACAGCATCGAGCGGGCATGCCAAGGATGGCATGCCCTGTTTTCAAGCGGAGCAGGATAGCGAAGCGCGGGAAAGAGGCCGCGCAACGGGGCAGGAATACCCCGTCTGCGAAGTCCCGAGCGAGGGAAGCGCGCAGGGCAGCCGCCGTTTCGGTGGCCCGCGCTCCGGGGGAATGGTTTTGGTGATTTTTGCCGAAACAAAAGTCACCCGTCGCAAGGGGGCGGGTCGCACTGTGACGAGCGCCCGACGACGGAACGCCGGGCCGTAGCGGATCCCGTTGGAGCGTGTCGACGCGCTGCTGCGAGCAAGGTTAGCCCGCAGGGGCGCGGACAGGGAAGTCCGCGCTAGCGCGATCGGCACATGGAAGTGCCGTTAGCGCGACCCCGCAGCGCAGCAAGACGCGAGAGAAGCCGTCGTCTTCGACGACGACCACGCGACCGGGAACGGTTTTCTTCCGTCCATTTCTTTGTCCGTACAAAGAAATGGACCCGTCACGCGGGGCGGAACCCGCATTAAATACATGCGACGAAGTCGCACAAAAAAGGGGAGGGCCAAGCCCTCCCCGTGAGTTTCACCGCACAATCCGCGCTTACATCTGCACCGGCTTGATCGCTATAGGATTGCCCACCAGCAGCGTGGGTGCACCGGCCGCATAGGCGGTCTTGTTGTAAGTCGGCACATCGGTGGTCAGGATGCCATTGAACTGCGACAGGACACCGTTCAGTTTTGCCTTGCTGTCACTCACAGCGGTCAGCATCGGCGCAGTGGGCGTCTGCCCCACCAGATTGGTCACGTAAGATAAACCCTGCAGCTGGCCATACAGGCGCGACAGCCAGTGCAGGCTGTCCTCGGGAACCATGTGCTGCAAATCCGGGTTGAACACGCTGTCCTTTAGATCCGTGAGTTTTTTGTCAAGGGCCCTGGCCTGTTCGAGAGCCGCAGCATACTGCATCTGCTCAGCGGCGTTGCCACCCACGGTGTGCTCGAATTGCTTGAGTGTATTGTGCATGGCCACGATGCGGTTGAGCACCTCGTTGAGGGCACTGATCTGGTTGCGGACCTCCAGACCGATACCGAGATCCGCCCGCATGACATCCACGGGGATATTCTGGTTCGGATCGCTGTTGACCAGCACCGTGGTGTTCTCGGTACTGCCGGCTACCGTCACGGCCACTTTGTAGACGCCGGGCAGCACCATGGGGCCGGTGGGGCCGAAGCCGGCCTGTTCAATGAATGCCGGCAGCTCCTCGAAATCGAGAGGCGCAGGCGTATCGTAACGCATGTTCCATGCGAAGCGGTTTACACCCGCCTTCGAGGGACCGTACTTGGTGGCCACCGCATTGCCGTTGCTGTCGGTGATGACGATCTTTACCGGCGATTCATGCTGCTGCTTCTCGGCCGGTGACACCTGCAGCTCATCCTTGAGGTAATAGTCAATCAGCGGACCATCCGCTGCGTTGGGGGTGGTGAAAGCGGGTTCCGCACCCTCGCCACGGGACCAGCGCACAAATTCGGTGCCCACGGACGGCGTGAACAGGTGCATGCCCTGCTTGGCGATTTCGTCCGTCATCTCCTCCAGCGGCCGGATGTCATCCAGTACGAACAGGCCGCGGCCGTGCGTGGCCACCACCAGGTCGTGGCGGACGAATTTGAGGTCGAACACCGCGGCCGTGGGGAAATCCGCATCGAGTTGCGACCACTGATCGCCGTCATCGCGGGAGTACCACAGGCCTGTCATGTTGCCGAGTACCAGGAGGCCGCGCATGTTCGGATCCTCGCGCACCACCAGCACCGGCTGCTGCGGCAGACCCTTGTCGATGCGTTTCCATGACTTGCCGTAGTTATCAGTCCGGTACACATACGCGTGCCGGTCGTCGAGCTCATGGGCATCGAAGGACAGGTAGGCGGTGCCGGCGGCGAAGGGCGATACACCGATCTGGTAGACGCGGGCCCATTTGGGCGCTCCGGAGGGGGTGACGTTATTCCAGGTGCGGCCGGCATCGCGGCTCACCTGCACCAGGCCGTCATCCGTGCCGACCCAGATCACATTGGCATCGGTGGGCGCCAGCGTGATGGACTGGATGGTGTCATAGGTCTCGGCGCCGGAGAGATCGTGGTTCACCGGTCCGCCCGAGTTGAGCTGCTTGTCCTTGTCGTTGCGGGTCAAATCACCGCTGACAGTGGTCCAGTGCAAGCCGCCATCGGTGGACTTGAACAGCACGTTGCCGCCCATGTACACAGTATTGGCATCAGTCGGTGATACGGCGATGGGCGAGGTCCAGTTGAAACGGTATTTCTGGTCCTTGGTCTCCAGATCGTTGATGCCGCCCGGCCCATGCAGGTACGGCATGATGTTGGGTGACAGCTTGGTGCGTTTGTCGAAGCGCGTGATGGCGCCGTCTTCCGCATTGGCGTAGATGATGTTCGGATCACTGGGGGCCGGCACGGTGTATTCGCCGTCACCACCCACCACCGTATACCAGTCATTGCCGCTCACCACCTTGTCGGCCAAGGTACTGGACGGACCGCACCAGCCGCTGTTGTCCTGCAGACCGCCGCACAGTGTGTAGGGCGTGCTGCTGTCGGCCGCCACCATGTAGAACTGCTCGATGGGCATGCCGTCCAGGAAACGCCAGCTCTTGCCGCCATCCAGGCTGAGATAGGCGCCGCCGTCGTTGCCCTGGATGATGCGATCCGGGTTACTGGGGTCCTGCCAGAAAGCATGGTGGTCGACGTGTACGCTGGGGAAATCGATGGGATGCGCCGTGTGGCCGCCGTCATCCGATTCCATGAGCATGAACGACAGGAAATAGAGCTTGTTCTCGTCGGTGGGCGAGACGAACAGCCGCGTGAAATAGAACGGCCGCACATCCAGGTTGTAGTTCTCGCTTACCCGCTGCCAACGGTCACCCATGTCGCTGGAGGAGAACAGCAGGCCATTGCCGCGCCGGGTCTCCATGAGCGCGTACACGCGGTTCGGATCAGTGGGTGCGGTGGCCAGTGCGATGCGGCCAATAGGTGATTTGGGCATGTCCTGCGTCAATCTCGTCCAGGTGTCGCCGGCGTCGGTGGAACGCCAGATACCGCTGTCGGGGCCGCCTTCATCCAGGCCCCAGGGATGGCGCACCACCTGCCACAGCGCGGCGAACAGCACCTTGGGATTATCGGCATCCATCACCATGTCGATGGCGCCGGTGTGCGCGTTCATGAACAGCACTTTCTTCCAGGTCTTGCCGCCGTCGGTGGTTTTGAACACGCCGCGGTCGGCGTTCGGGCCCCAGGCATGGCCGAGCACCGCGACGAACACGGTGTCGGCGTCGTGCGGATCCACGATGATCTTGCTGATCTGGCCGGCGTCCCGCAGGCCCATGAGTTTCCAAGTCTTGCCGGCGTCGGTGGAAAGATACAGGCCGCCGCCGTCGAGCACGTCGTTGCGGATATTGGCTTCGCCGGTCCCCACCCACACCAGGTTCGGGTTGCTGGGCGCCAGGGCGATGGCGCCGATGGAAGCGCTGTCCTGGTGCTTGAAGATGGCCTGCCAGTGCAGGCCGCCATCGGTGGTTTTCCACACGCCGCCGCCGCCCGCCCCCACGTAGTAGATGTTCGGATTGCCGGGGATACCCACCGCAGCGGTTACCCGGCCGCCGGCGATGGCCGGGCCAAGGTTGCGGAATTTCAGGTTGTGGAATACGTCGTACTTGCCGCTGTCCGCCGCGTTCCCGGCATAGGCCGGCAGGCAGGCGCCGATAAGCAGGGCGAGGATTGTCAGAAAACCGGGAAGGAGGTGGACTCTTTTCATTGTGGCTCTCCAGGGTAAAACGGCAGTTGTCCCCCCGCGGCGCCGCCTGCCGCGACGGCGCGAACTGTATCCTTGGGGTAGGTTCCCTTTACGAATCCAACAGGGCTTAGGGCCCGACAGGCCGGGAAAGTTCCGGACGCCGGCGCAAGTATACCCGCAGTCACAGCGCGGCCATGCTGTCCGGCAGGCCGCCGACCACAACCCGGGGAAGCCCCGGGACCGGTCCATGGCGGCATCGCCTCATGGCCGGCCGGTCTAATGCACCAGCTGATTGAGATCGAAGATCGGCAGCAGGATGGCGAGCACGATCAGCAGCACCACCACGCCCATCACCAGGATCAGCCCCGGCTCCAGGATGCCGAGCATGGTGGAGAGCAGGGTCTCCAGCTCCCGCTCCTGGTTGCCGGCAGCCCGCTCCAGCATGGCATCCAGTTCGCCGCTGGTCTCGCCGCTGGCGATCAGGTGCACCACCATGGGCGGAAACAGCCCGCTGGCGACAAGCGAGCGGCTGATGGCGGCGCCCTCACGCACCCGCATGGCCGCCTGGTCCACCGCCTCGCGCATGGGGATGCTGGCGATCACCTCCGCAGAGATGCGCAAGGCCTCCAGCACCGGCACGCCGCTGCCGGCGAGGATGCTGAGTGTGCGGGTGAAACGCGCGGTGTTGACGCCGCGCACCAGCCGGCCCAGGAGCGGCAGCCGCAGTATGAAGAAGTGATAGCGGCGCCGCATGTCCGGTTTCCTGAGCATGGTCCGTACCGCGATCGCCGCAACCATGAGCAGCACCAGGATAACGATGCCGTGGGCGCGGATGAACGCGCTCAGGCCGATGAGACTGCGGGTGAGCAGCGGCAGCGGCTGGCCGGTGTGCTCGAACACCTGCACCACCTGCGGCACCACATAGATCAGCAGGCCGGTGACGATGGTGATGGCCATGGCCGTGAGCAGCACCGGGTAGATCATGGCGAGCATCAGCTTCTGGCGCAGCTGCTGGCGGCTTTCGGCATAATCCGCCAGCCTTTCCAACACCCCGTCCAGATGACCGGAATGCTCGCCCGCCGCCACGGTGGCGCGGAAGATCTCCGGGAACACGCGCGGGAACTGACCAAGTCCGTAGGCGAGGGTGTGGCCTTCCATGACGCGCGCGCGCACCGCAAGCAGCATGCTCTTGAGCCGCGGTTTCTCGCACTGCTGCGAGGCGGCCAGCAGGGCTTCCTCCACCGGCAGGGCGGAACGCACCAGCGTCGCCAGCTGGCGGGTGATGAGCGCCAGCTCCGTGGCGTTGATGCTGCGGCGCAGGCTGAAACGTGGCGCGCGGCTTTCCTTTTCGGCGGCGACCGTGATGTCGAGGGGCGTCAAGCCCTGCTCGCGCAGCTGCTGGCGCACCTGGCGCGGGGTGTCGCCCTCGGCGGTACCCTTGCGTTCCCGGCCGCGGCTGTCCAGTGCGGTGTATTCGAAGGCGCCCATGTCAATAAAAAGAAGTGCTGCGTGCTGCGTACTGCGTGCTGCGCAGCAACAAAGCATCAAGCCTCATGAATGCAAAATCCGTTGAATGGAAGCAATCTTCCTCCGAACCTAGTACCCAGCACGCAGTACGCAGCATCTTCTCCAGACGCAGCACGCAATACGCAGTACGCAGCACGTTCTTAACCCTCCCGTGTAACCCGCAGCACTTCCTCGATGCTGGTCTCGCCGGCGAGTGCACGCCGCCGGCCGTCCTGGCGGATGCTGGGCGTGCGGGTGCGCGCGTAGCGTTCCAGTTCCTGTTCACCGCTGCCGTCATGGATCATGCTGCGCATGTGTTCGTCCACGATGACCATCTCATAAATACCGGTACGGCCGCGATAGCCGGTGCGATTGCAGGCGGCGCAGCCCGCCTGACGATAGAGCGTCGGCGGTTTATCGCGCGGCAGGTCCAGCGCCTTGCATTCCCGCTCGCCGGCGGCATAAGGCTGCTTGCATTCGGGGCACAGCAGGCGCACCAGGCGTTGCGCCAGCATCCCCAGCAGGCTGGAGGACAACAGGAAGGGCTCCACCCCCATGTCACGCAGGCGCGTCACCGCACCCACGGCGGTGTTGGTGTGCAATGTGGACAGCACCAGATGACCGGTGAGGCTCGCCTGCACGGCGATTTCCGCGGTCTCGAGATCGCGGATCTCGCCCACCATCACCACGTCCGGGTCCTGGCGCAGGATGGCGCGCAAGCCGCGGGCGAAGGTCATGTCCACGCGGGTGTTCACCTGCGTCTGACCGATGCCGTCGATGTAATATTCGATGGGATCCTCCACCGTCATGATGTTGCGGCTGTTGTCGTTGAGCCGCGCGAGCCCCGCATACAGGGTGGTGGTCTTGCCGGAGCCGGTGGGTCCGGTGACCAGGATGATGCCATGGGGTGTCTGGATGAGTTCGTCGATGAGGCTCTTGGTGTCGGCATGCATGCCCAGGTGCTCCAGCTCCAGCCGGCCCGCCTGTTTGTCCAGCAGACGCAACACCACGCGCTCGCCGTGGCCGGAGGGGATGGTGGACACGCGCACATCCACGGCGCGGCCGGCGATGCGCAGCGAGATGCGTCCGTCCTGGGGCAGGCGTTTCTCGGCGATGTCGAGCTTGGCCATGACCTTGATGCGCGATACCACCAGCGGCGCCACCGCACGGCGCGATTCCAGCACCACCCGCAGCACGCCGTCCACACGGAAGCGCACCACCAGGCGGTTCTCGAAGGGTTCGATGTGGATATCGGAGGCGTTCTCCTTGACTGATTCCGTAAACAGCGCATTGATGAGCCGGATGATGGGCGCGTCATCCTCGCTCTCCAGCAGGTCCTCCGGTTCCGGCAGTGCCTGGGCGACGCTGAACAGGTCCACGTCCCCGTCCAGGCCCTCCATCATATGCATGGCATTATTGGACTGCTCCTCGTAGGCCTGCTGCAGCAATGCATCGAACTCCCCGGCGCTGACCTCGCGTGGCAGCAGCGTTACACCCAGTACCCGGCGGGTTTCCAGCAGCGCCTCGGAGGTCACGTCGGGGCGATGCACGATATGCGCCTGCTTGTCGTCCACGCTCTCGACCAGCACGCCATGGCGCTTGGCAAAGGAGAAGGGAATGCCGCGCACCGCGGCCGTTTCCGGCAGAGGCGCGGCAACGGCAAGGCCGTTGTTACCGTCCAGGTCCATGGATGTGACCGGCTGGCGGTGGTGTGGCGGGGACCGGGGGTTTGCTAGTGACTTGCGCCGGCAGCGGCGGGCTGCGGGTACTGGCAACCGGTGCCGGCGACGCAGCGCCGGCGGCGGGCGCGTGGGTGTTGGCAGGCGGCGGCTGGATAGTCGGCGGCTGCATTTCATTGAGTACCGGACGCTGCTCACCGGGCATGAGCTGCACCGCACTCTTATTCTGCAGTTGCAGGTTGCGCAGATAGTTGTAACGGTCGTTGGTGTAGTGATTGGCCGTCTGGGAATCCCGCAGGATGGTGGGCTGGATGAACACCATCAGGTTACGCTTGGTGTTGGTGGTGCTGCGGTACTTGAACAGGTTGCCCAGCAGCGGGATGCTCCCAAGAATGGGCACGCGCTGCTCGTTCTCGATGAGGTCGTGATCGATCAGGCCGCCCAGCACCACGATCTCGCCGTCCTGGGCGATGACGCTGGTCTTGATTTCGCGGGTATTGGTGACCGGCTGGCCGCCGATGCTGTTACCGGTAAGGTTGGAGACCACCTGGTCTATCTTCAGCAGCACCGCATTGCCTTCGTTGATCTGCGGTGTGATCTTCAGTTCCAGGCCCACGTCCTGACGCTGCACGGTCTGGAACGGATTGATGACCGCGCCGCCGGTGGTGCCGGTGCCGGCGGTGGCATTGGTGTATTGGCCGGTGACAAAGGGCACCTGCTGGGCCACCTTGATGTCCGCTTCCTGGTTATCCAGCGTCACGATGCTGGGGGTGGAGAGAATATTGGTGTTGGCGTCCCCGGCGAGCGCCCGCAGCAGGCCGGCGAAGCTGAAATGGCCGTTGGTGATGCGGCCCAAGCCCAGGGTGAGCCCCTGCGGAACGCTGACGCTGGCGGCGCCGATAGTGCTGCTGCCGGCCGAGACCGCCGCCCTGGCGGCGGCTCCCTGCTGCGCCAAGCCGAGAATGCCGGTACCGGTGTTGCTGAAATCGGTGAAACCGGCGGCGCCGCTCTGGGCCAGGGCATCCGCCACCCAGGTGATGCCGAGCTCCGCGGATTTGTCCGTGGTCAGTTCGGCTTCGATGGCCTGCACCAGCACCTGGGCGCGGCGGATATCCAGCTTGCTGATGACATCCTGGATGGAGCGCATGATCTTGGGGGGCGCGGTGATGACCAGCGCATTGGTGCGCTCATCCGGAATCACGGACACGTCCGCCAGCCCGGATCCGCCGCCGGCGGCTGCGGCGTTACTGCTTTTTCCGGACTGTTTCTGCAGGTCGCTGATGAAGCCCTTGAGTTCGTCGGCGATATCCTTGGACTTGGCGTAGCGGAGATAAACCACCTGGGTGTTGCCGGTCTCCATGGGCTGATCGAGCTGGGCGATGAGCGCCCGGATGCGCAGGCGGTCACCCTTGTCGCCGCTCACCAGGATGGAATTGGTACGGTCATCCGCCACCAGTTTCATCGGCAGTCCGCCTTCGCTGCCCGCCTGGGTCTGCAGCAGCGAGGTGATCACCTGGGCGACGTCCGCGGCGGAGGCGTTGGCGAGCGGGATGATCTCCACCTCGTTGCTGGTGGTCTGGTCAATGCGGCCGATGATGTCCAGCAGCCGCGTCACGTTGCTTGCCCGGTCCGAGATGATGAGCATGTTGGAAGGCGGATAGGCCGCCAGCTGCGCCTCGGTGGACATGAGCGGCCGCAGCACCGGCACCAGCTGCGCCGCGGAGACATTGTTGATCTGCACCACCTGGGTGACGATGGCATCGCTGGGCGTGCCGGCACTGAATGCGGATCCCGGCATCTGCCGGGCTTCCAGCGCCGGCACGATCTTGGTCATGCTGCCGGCCGGCACCGCCGCCAGGCCGTGCACCTGCAGCACCGACAGGAACGCGGCATACACCGCGTTCTCGTCGATGGGTCTGCTGGAGATGACCGTGACGCGGCCCTGCACGCGCGGATCGATGATGAAGTTGCGGTGGGTGATCTGGCCGATGGTGGCGGCCACTTCGCGGATGTCCGCATCCTTGAAGTTCAGCGTGATGCCGCCGTCCGCATGCACCGGGACGTTCAGCACCGCCAGCATCAGCGCCCCGGCGCAGATCAGCGCGCGGCTGAACGGCACGCGGGGCGCGCATCCAATCAGGGGTGAGTGGGGCTGCACCAGGCTGTCCTTCCTCAGTTGTTCGGGTTCTGCAGTTGCAGTACCTGGGTCTGTTGCTGGCCGTTGCGGGTCAGGGTGATGCTGATCTGGTCGGAGGTCTTCAGGCTTCCGAGGATACGCATGCTCTCGGCGGGATTGTCCAGCGGCAAGCCGTTCACCGCCGTCACCACATCTCCGGGCTCGAGCCCGAACTGCGTGAAAGCGGTGGAATTCCCCACCGGGAACACACGATAGCCCACCAGCTTGCCATTCGCCATCACCGGCATGGCCCGTACTATATCGAGCAGCCGCTCCGGGTGGTTGACCACATCGTTGCGCAGCTGGTTGAGACTGGTGGTGGGCGGCAGTGTGGAACCGTACACCACGGTGGGCAGCAGCGGCGTTGCGGTGTTGCCGGCGTTGTCCATGCCGCCGGCTTTGGGAAGCCGCAGGGCTTCGAGCCGGCCGTCCAGGTTCAACAGTACCCGGTCCGGGTAGATGGCCTGGATCACGGCGCCGCCGGGCAGCTGTGCGCCCACGCCGTAGTTCTGTTCGTTGCCGCCGGCGGCGATGATGGCACGGGATTCCTGGTGGTCGCGGTTGGCGGCCACGATACCGCGCAGGGTCAGCGCCAGGGTGGTCTCGGGCGCGTTGGCGTTGGCGGCGGGATTGGCGCTGCCGAACAGGTGCATGTCGGCCAGCCGGTTGTAATCAACTGCTGCCAGCGGCACGCTGTCTGCGGCCGACTTATATATAGGTATAGCCTCCTTGGGTCGCGGCAAGATCTCCCAGGTGAGACTCGCCAGGGTCCAGGTCACGAGCAGCACCAGCAGCACGCTGACCCAGAAAGGCAGGCGACGCTGCAGTTCCGGCAGCAGCTGCTGCAATGTCTTCGCCACCGCCGGCCGGCTCAGTCCGTTGATACGCATGATGATGTCGCGATGATGTGTAGCCACCCGTCGTCCCGCCGGCGAAGTTGAGCCCAGGCGGGCGCCGGCTGGAGTCCCGCATCATACTGACAGGGCCGGTGGCGCCTCAAGGCCCGGGCCGTGCGACGCTTCAGCTACACTTAGGCGCCGCCACCGCATCCGGGGTTCCGCCTTGAAGCTCCGCCACCTGCTCAGGGTCGCCATCAGCCTGGTGCTGTTGCTGCTGTTTGCCGCCCATGTGTACGGGCGCATGCCGTTCCGTTTGCTGGATAAGATGGAGGATTACGCCTACGACGCGCGTCTGCGGCTCACCATGCCGGCGACGCTGGATCCGCGCATCGTGATCGTGGACGTGGATGACCAGAGCTTGCGCGAGCAAGGTCAATGGCCGTGGCCGCGGGACAAGCTGGCGGGGCTGGTGACCAAGCTGTTCGACCGCTATCACGTCAGATTGGTGGCTTTCGACGTCATGTTCTCGGAACCGGATCGCAGCCTGGACCTGGCGCTGCTCGACCAGCTGGCCGCCGGCCCGCTGAAGTCTGACCCGGCTTTTCAGAAAGCCGCCCGCACGCTGCGTCCGCAGCTGGAGCGCGACCGCATCTTCGCCGCCAGCCTGCAGCACCGGCCGGCGATCCTCGGCTACGTATTCAGCGGGCGCGGCAATTTCACCGAATCCGGGTCCTCCGGCCGGTTGCCGTCGCCGGCCATCACCGATGTGGGCGCCCGCTATCCGGCGGTGGAATTCCCGCAGGCGGTGGCCTATACCGGCAACCTGCCGGTGCTGGCGGATGCCGCGGCGGGCCAGGGTTTCTACTCCAACCCTTATGTGGATGCGGACGGCAGCTTCCGGCGCATCGGCCTGCTGGAGGAATACCGGGGCAACCTCTACGCTTCCCTGGACCTTGCGGTCCTGCAGTTGCTGGCCGGCAAGGCACCGCTGGGTTTCGTGTTCGATACCCCTGTCCATGACAACGCCGACCTCGACGACATCCGCATCGGCGATTACCGCATCCCCGTGGACCGGCACATGGCGGCGCTGGTGCCGTACCGCGGTTATGTGCGCAGCTTCCCATATGTGTCGGCCGCGGATGTCATCGAAGGCAAGGCCTCCCGGAGCATCCTGCAGAACGCCATCGTTTACATCGGCAGCTCCGCGGCCGCTGAAGGAGACCTGCGCAGCACGCCGGTGGGCGCTGTGTTTCCGGGCGTCGAGGTGCATGCCAACTTCCTCTCCGGGGTGCTGGATGGGCGCGTGAAAAATGCCCAGCCGCAATACGCGCGTGGCGCGCAACTGCTGCTGCTGTTCATGCTCGCGGCCGTCGTCATCTGGGTGACCATGAGCCGCTCCATCCTGATGAGCAGCGCGGTGACGCTGGCGCTGGTGGTGCTCATCACCGCGGGCAACCTGCTGCTGTGGCAGTACGGCAACTTCGTGTTCCCATTGGCCTCACCGCTGCTGTTCCTGGTGGTGCTGTTCGTGCTGCTTTCCCTCTACGGCTACTTCATCGAGTCGCGCGGCAAGCGGCACCTGTCGCGCATGTTCAGCCAGTACATCCCGCCGCAGCTGGTGGCGGAGATGGATGCGCAGCAGGGCGCCTATTCCATGGAGAGCGACAGCCGCGAGCTGACGGTGATGTTCGCCGACGTGCGGGATTTCATCAGCATCTCGGAAGGGCTCGGTCCCAGGGAACTGAGCCGGCTGATGAACGAATACCTCACCGGCATGACCCGTGCCATCCATACCCATCGCGGCACCATCGAC
>JAGWNO010000012.1 GCA_028871235.1 Gammaproteobacteria bacterium | reverse complement strand
GATTGCCATCCGTATACGAAGTGCAAGAGAACCACGCATCGTCGTACCACGCGGGATAGGTTGGGTTCGAGGTTGCTTGGGCACGTACTTGGATGACCGTTAGAATGCTAACTATCAGTGCAGCAAACAGTATAAATCCTCGCTTCCATCCTCGAACAGAAGCCGGCTGCCTGTCACACCCCCGCATAGGGGCACGAGATACCAGAGGGTTCTCACTCTCGGCTCTTTCAGCATGCAGCCTTGGATGCAAGGCAATAGAATCGATACGACCGGTGATATCTTGGTGCATCGGTAAGTCCTTTTAGTTAAGCGTCCCTATAAACTCCATGAATCCCTGTCCGTATCTGATGCTGCGCACCGGGGATTCGGAAGACTTGGTGGGCCTGCCAGGACTTGAACCTGGAACCAAGGGATTATGAGTCCCCTGCTCTGACCAATTGAGCTACAGGCCCCAATGTTGATTCATTGAACCATCCCTGGTGGGTCGTCAGCTCGGCGTCCTGCCTCGCGTTCGCCGGGCGCAAAGCGGTGCTTTGCGCCAAGGCCCCCGGCTCACCCCCTGCTCTGACCAATTGAGCTACAGGCCCGTTACAGTCGCGATTATAGCAAGCCTGTTCAAAAGAAAAGGCCGCGCAATGCGCGGCCTTCATGCTTCACATGATACCGAGGTTCAGGACGAGGATTCGTCCAGGAAACTGCGCAACTGGTCCGAGCGGGACGGGTGCCGGAGTTTGCGCAGCGCCTTGGCCTCGATCTGGCGGATGCGTTCGCGGGTGACGTCGAACTGTTTGCCGACCTCTTCGAGAGTGTGATCGGTGTTCATGTCGATGCCGAAACGCATGCGCAGTACCTTGGCCTCGCGGGGCGTGAGGCTCGCCAGCACCGAGTGCGTCTGCTCGCGCAGGCCTTCCGAAGTGGCGGCATCCACCGGCGAGGTGACCGACACGTCTTCGATGAAATCCCCCAGGTGGGAGTCCTCGTCATCGCCGATGGGGGTCTCCATGGAGATGGGTTCCTTGGCGATCTTGAGCACCTTGCGTACTTTATCCTCGGGCATTTCCATTTTCACCGCCAGCTCATCCGGTGTCGGTTCGCGGCCCATCTCCTGAAGCATCTGCCGGCTGATGCGGTTGAGCTTGTTGATGGTCTCGATCATGTGCACCGGGATGCGGATGGTGCGCGCCTGGTCGGCGATGGAACGGGTGATGGCCTGGCGGATCCACCAGGTGGCGTAGGTGGAGAACTTGTAGCCGCGCCGGTATTCGAACTTGTCCACCGCCTTCATCAGGCCGATATTGCCTTCCTGGATCAGGTCGAGGAACTGCAGCCCGCGGTTGGTGTACTTCTTGGCAATCGAGATCACCAGGCGCAGGTTGGCCTCCACCATTTCCTTCTTGGCGCGCCGCGCCTTGGCCTCGCCGATGGACATCTGGCGGTTGATCTCCTTGAGCTCGCGTATTGAGAGATGGGTCTCGTGCTCGATGCCGGTGAGCTTGTGCTGCAGCCGCACCACTTCTTCCTTGTGCTTGCCGAGCGCCGAGGACCACTTGCGCTTGGCCTTGATCTGGCGGTCCAGCCAGCGGGTGTTGGTCTCGTTCTCAGGAAAGGTCTTGATGAAATCCTTGCGCGGCATGCCGGCCTTCGCCACGCATAAATTCATGATCTGTTTCTCGTAGCTGCGGATGGTATCCACCATGTAACGCAGATTGCCGGTGAGCGCGTCGGTCATGCGCGGCGTGAGCTTGAATTGCATGAGCGACTCGGCCAGCTGTTTGCGCACGCGGATGGTGCTCTTGTGCGCCGTGCCGTACTTGACGATGGTCTTGACCGCCTTTTCGTGCAGCTTCCTGAGTCCCAGGAAGCGGCGTGCGGCCTCTTCCGGATCAGGACCGGTGTCCACCGGGCTGGCATCCGCATCCGCTTCGCCCTCCTCTTCCTCGTCATCGCCGGTCTTGGCGGTTTTGGCCTTGACGGGCACCTCCACTTCCTCGGCGATCTCGGCGTCTTCCTCCACCGCCAGGGTGGGGCTCTCCACGGCAGGTTCTTCCACCGCCGCTTCCTGCACCGGCATGTCGGCGTTCGGATCGATGAAGGCGGAGATGATGTCGCTGAGCTTGGTACGGCCTTCGGCGATGCCGGCGTATTCGGAGAGCAGCAAGGCGGAAGAGGCGGGGTAGGTCGCCACCGAGGCCAGCACCTGCAAAAGTCCTTCCTCGATGCGCTTGGCGATGCGGATCTCGCCCTCGCGGGTGAGCAGTTCCACCGTGCCCATTTCGCGCATGTACATGCGCACCGGGTCGGTGGTGCGGCCGAACTCGGCGTCCAGGGAGGCGAGCGCGGCGGCGGCTTCCTCCGCGGCTTCGTCGTCATCCTCGCTGGTGACCGGCGGTTCCGCCAACAACAGCTGGTCGGCATCCGGCGCCTCTTCGTGTACCGGAATGCCCATGTCGTTGATCATCGCGATGATATCTTCGATCTGCTCTGGATCGACGATCTCATTGGGCAGGTGGTCGTTCACCTCGGCATAGGTGAGATAGCCCTGCTCCTTGCCCTTGGCGATGAGCAATTTGAGCTGCGACTGCTTGTCCTCGGTCTTTTCGTTCATGGTGTCTCGTGTGAAAAACGGCGCCTACACGGCGCCGGAGAGGGAACCGTTAATTTTATCAGAAAACCTCAGTTTTTCCAGGTAAATCAATCGGTTTAACCCTTCAAACCGGTGTTCTGGGGACGCGCAGCGTGCTGCATCCGCCGGAATTCAGCTTTTTCCTCGTTAGTCAGCGTGGAAAAATCCCGGCTGGCCAGTTCCTGGAAGCGTCGTTCCGCCGGGCGCCGGCTGCCAAGGTCCGTCATGACTGCCTGGAACTCGCTGCTCATGGCTTCCGGCGGAGTGACCAGTTCAGCCTGGGCGAGTTTTTCCAGGTAGATGCCGGTTTCGCTGCCGCGCCAGTGTTCCAGCAGGGCGGCCCCGTTGATATGGGGGTGGGTACGGGCGAATTCCAGCACGTCTTTGAGTACCTCCATTCCCCGCATATCCAGGCCCGCCAGCCCCTTGGGATCTGCCACCAGCCCAGCCAGATCCGGACGGTGCAGCAGGTAGGCGATGGCCTTGCGCACCGGACTGTTGAGCTCGGGTCTACCCCCCGGCCGCCCCCCCGCAGGCCATGCAGCCTTCGGAGCTGCCCGGTTAAGCATAGTCAATTTTCCGGAATCTACCTGGGCACGTTGTGCCAGTTCCTCGGCCAGCATCATCCGGTAAACCCCATCCGGGATACGGGCCAGGTGCGGCCGGGCCAGTTCCACCAAACGCGCCCGCCCGTCGAGGGAACCCAGGTCCGTCTGTAACGCCAGGCTGTCCAGCAGGAACCGGGACAGGGGCACCGCATCCTTGAGCCGGGTCTCGAACAGCTGCTGGCCCTCCTTGCGTACCAACGAGTCCGGGTCCTCGCCCTCAGGCAGGAACAGGAAGCGGATCTGCCGGCCCTCGCGGGCTTCAGGCAGGGCATTCTCCAGCGCCCGCCAGGCCGCGCCGCGGCCGGCACGGTCGCCGTCGAAGCAGAACACCACTTCCGCGGTGACGCGGAAAATCCGTTGCAGATGCTCGGCGGTGGTGGCGGTACCCAGAGTTGCCACTGCGTAGCGCACCCCGTGCTGGGCCAGCGCCACCACGTCCATATAGCCTTCCACCACCATGAGCCGGGGGATATCGCGCAGTGCCTGACGCACCTCATAAAGCCCGTAGAGCTCACGGCCTTTATGGAACAGCGGCGTTTCCGGTGAGTTCAGGTATTTCGGCTCATCCTTGCCGATGACCCGGCCGCCGAATCCGAGCAGGCGGCCGCGGCTGTCGCGGATGGGGAACATGATGCGTTCGCGAAAACGGTCGTGGAAGCGCCCGTCTTCATTGCGGATTACGAGGCCCGCCGCCAGCAGGCTCTTGTGCGCATCCGTTTCGCTGCCGATACCGACTAAAAGATTATCCCAGCCGGCGGGTGCGAAACCGATGCCGAACTCGGCGGCGATCTCGCCGGTGAGCCCGCGCTGCTTGAGGTATTCGATGGCAGCCGGCGAGCGCTTCAGGGCGTCGCGATAGAAGCGCGCGGCTTTTTCCAGCACCTCGTACAGAGGCGCCAGGCTTTCGCCTTTGTCACTGCCGCTCTCCACCGGCACCTCCAGGCCAACCAGCGAGGCGAGTTCGCGCACCGCATCCGGAAACTCCAGGTGTTCGTATTCCATCAAGAATCCCAGGGCGGTGCCGTGGGCGCCGCAGCCGAAGCAGTGGTAGAACTGCTTTACGGGACTGACGGTGAAAGAGGGTGATTTCTCGTTGTGGAACGGGCAACAGGCCACGAATTCACGGCCCTGTTTCTTGAGCGGCACGCGCTTGTCGATCACCTCGACAATGTCGGCGCGGCTCACCAGTTCATCGATGAAGCTCTGTGGGATGCGTGCCATCTGGGAAAGTACTGCGTGCCGGGTACTGGGTTAAGAGTTTAGTACGCCACAACGGTCTGGGACTGTGCAGCACTCAGCACGCCGCACCGGGTTTTGTTAGCCGCCAAGCCTGGCTTTGATGCGCGCGCTCACCGCGCCCATGTCGGCGCGGCCCTGCACTTTGGCCTTGAGCAGCCCCATGACCTTGCCCATATCCCTGATGGAGCTGGCGCCGCTGGTTTTGATGGCTGCGGCGATCAGCGCATCCAGCTCCGCCTCCGGGAGCTGCGCCGGCATGTAGGCCTGGATGACGCGGATCTCGGCGGACTCCTGATCAGCCAGATCCTGACGGTTGCCCTGCTGATATTGCGCCACCGACTCGCGGCGTTGTTTCACCATCTTGTCCAGCACCGCCAGCACCTGGGCGTCATCCAGTGTGATGCGCTCGTCCACCTCGCGCTGCTTGATGGCGGCGAGGATCAGGCGCACCACTGACAGCCGCGGCTTGTCGCCGGCGCGCCGCGCGTCCTTCATATCCTGGGTAATCCTGTCTCTGAGCAGCATGTGTATGTGCACCGTTCAGCCAAAGAACAATGCGGCGCCTTTCCGGGGAAAGCGCCGCATCGTCGACAAGTAATTAAACGTAAGCTGCGAATCAGTAGAGGCGAATGCGGCGCGCCTGCTCACGGGAAAGTTTCTTGAGATGGCGCTTCACGGCTGCGGCTTGCTTGCGCTTGCGTTCCTGCGTGGGTTTTTCGTAGAACTCGCGACGGCGCAGCTCGGTCATCACGCCGGCCTTTTCGCAGGCGCGCTTGAAGCGGCGCAGGGCCGCATCAAAATGTTCGTTTTCTTTCACGCGTACGCTGGGCATGCAGTTCTCACCTTGGACTTGGATGGCCGCCGGCCACCCCGGAAAGGGCGGGAATTCTACCGACCGGCGTGTAGAATTGCAAAGACCGGCAGCAGCTTAAGAGCGGCATCCACGTGCGTGTTTTGGGTATAGAAACCTCCTGTGACGAGACCGGTGTGGCCGTCTATGACGGTGACCGGGGACTGCTCGCGCATGCCCTGTACAGTCAGATTCCGTTGCACGCCGAATACGGCGGGGTGGTGCCGGAGCTGGCCTCCCGCGATCACATCCGCAAGCTGCTTCCCATGATCCGTGCCGCTCTGGCCGAGGCCGGGGCGGCGCCGGACAGTTTCGACGGCATCGCCTATACCGCCGGACCGGGACTGGTCGGAGCATTGCTGGTGGGCGCGTGTTTCGCCCGGGCGCTGGCTTTTGCCTGGGATGTGCCCGCCGTCGGCATCCATCACATGGAAGGCCATCTGCTGGCGCCCATGCTGGAGACACCCCGGCCGGCGTTCCCATTCGTGGCGCTGCTGGTATCCGGGGGCCATACCCTGCTGGTGGAGGTCCGGGGCGTGGGACGGTATCACACCCTCGGCGAATCCATCGACGACGCCGCGGGCGAAGCCTTCGACAAGACCGCCAAGCTCCTGGGTTTACCCTATCCGGGCGGTCCGGCGCTGGCGAAACTCGCGGAGCAGGGCAGCAGCGGACGTTTCCGTCTGCCGCGACCCATGATCGACCGCGCTGGTCTGGATTTCAGTTTCAGCGGCCTGAAGACTGCGGTACTCACCCTGCTCAAGAACGCGCCTGCCGACGCGCAGACCAAAGCCGATATCGCGTGCGCTTTCCAGGAGGCGGTGGTGGATACACTGGCCAGCAAGTGCGAGCGGGCGCTCAAGCAAACCGGTCAGCAGCGCCTGGTAGTGGCGGGCGGCGTGGGCGCCAACCGCGCGCTGCGCGCGCGGCTGCGGCAGATGACCGCACAGCTCGGCGCTGAAGTGTTCTATCCGCGCACGGAATTCTGCACCGACAACGGCGCCATGATCGCCTACGCCGGGTATGTGCGCCTGCAGGCCGGGGCGCAACACGGCGGCATGGCGGTCGCCGCCCGCTGGCCGCTGGACAGCCTTGCCGCACCTTGAATCAAGGGGATGCCATGGACATCGTCTTCATCCGTGACCTGCGCATCGAAACCGTGGTGGGCATCTACGACTGGGAACGGCGCATCCGCCAGCTGGTGAGTTTCGATCTCGACATGGGCAGCGACATCCGCCGTGCCGCCAAGGGCGATCGCATCGAAGACACGATTGATTACAAGGCGGTGGCCAAGCGCGTCAGTCAGTACGTGGGCGAACAGCAGTTTCAGCTGGTGGAGACGCTGGCGGAACGCGTTGCCGCCCTCATTCTCGAGGAATTCAGCGTGCAGTGGGTGAAGGTGACATTGCACAAACCCGGCGCCGTCAGTGGCAGCAGGAGCGTCGGTGTCATCATCGAACGTGGCCGGAAGGCGGCGCATGACTGATGTCTTCATCGGTGTCGGCAGCAATGTCGAACCGGAGCGGCATGTACGTGCGGCGGTAGCGCATCTGCGCCGGCGCTTCGGAGCGCTGCGGCTGTCGCCGGTGTATCGCAATCCGGCGGTGGGTTTCGACGGCGATGATTTCTACAACCTGGTGGCGTGGTGCAATAGCGATGCGGGCGTGACGCAGGTGAATGCCGCGCTCGATGACATCGAGGAGCAATGCGGCCGGGTGCGCGGCGGTCCGCGCTTCGCACCGCGTACCCTGGACCTGGATCTGCTGCTGTACGGCGACGTGGTGACGGCATCGCCGCTGTGTCTGCCGCGCAAGGAAATCCTCAAGTACGCCTTCGTGCTTAAACCGCTCGCCGACCTGGCCGGAACACGGCGGCATCCGCTCACCGGACGAAGCTATGCGGAGCACTGGGCGGAATTCGCGGCGGCGAAACCGCCGCTGGTGGCGGTGAACCTGCAAGGTTTGTAGTTCAAGCGCGGTAAATCGGGCATCCGCAGACAGTATTACCAGCCAATGCTGCGTCCGCCGTCCACGCTGAGAATCTGCCCGGTCACGTATTCGGCATCGCGCACCAGGTAGACGATGGCGCCGGCCACGTCGTCGGGCGAGCCGGCGCGCTTGAGCGCGGTGTTGTCGAGGATGGCCTGTTTGGCGCCGTCATCGAGCCCGTGCGCCGGCCACAGGATCGGGCCCGGCGCGATGCCGTTGACGCGCACCTCCGGTCCGAGCTCCCGCGCCAGCGCCAGCGTGAGCATCACCAGCCCGGCCTTCGCCGCCGAATACACCGCGTGTTCCTTCAGCGGCCGGCGCGCGTGGATATCCACCATGTTGATGATGACGCCGTGGTTCTCGCGCAATTGCGGCGCGGCTGCCTGTGCCAGGAAGAACGGCGCTTTGAGGTTGCTGGTCATGAGATCGTCCCAGTCCGCTTCACTGACAGCGCCGATGGGGGTGGCGTGGAAGGTCGAAGCATTGTTCACCAGCAGGTCCAGGCTGCCCCACTGCAGCGCCGTCTTCACCAGCGATCCGAGACCGGCGAGGTTGGCGAGATCCGCCTGCGCCAGCACCGCAGTATCGCGCCGCGCCGCGTTAAGGGTGTCGCACAGCGCCTGCGCCTCCTGTTCGGAACTGCGGTAGTGCAGCACCACGTTCATGCCTTCGGCATGCAGGCGCCGGGCAGTCACGGCGCCGATGCGCCGCGCCGCACCAGTGATGAGCGCGGTCTTGCCGGCGAGCTTTCGGGTATCATTTTTCATGATCGCGTTCCCTGACGGGTCAGCCCGTCACCATTAAAGCAGAAATCTGTGCTGCCCATCACCCAATCACTTGCGGATTTACCCGAGCCATCGCCTGAGGCGCGCGCCCACAGCGAAGATTTATGCGGGCAGATCCGTGCGGACATCGCCGCACACGGCGGCGCCGCGAGTTTTGCGCGCTTCATGGAACTGGCGCTGTACGCGCCGGGGTTTGGCTATTACAGCGCCGGCGCGCGCAAGTTCGGTGCCGCCGGCGACTTCATCACCGCGCCGGAACTCTCGCCGCTGTTCTCCCGCTGTCTTGCGGCGCAGTGCGCGCAGGTGCTCGGCGCCCTGGGCGGCGGCGATATCCTCGAATTCGGCGCCGGCACCGGCGTCATGGCGGCGGACATGCTTGCGGAACTGGCGTGTCTCGGGCAGATGCCGGCGCGTTATCTGATCCTGGAGGTGAGCGCCGAACTGCGCGAACGCCAGCGCCGGGTTCTTCAGGAGCGCGTGCCGTCGCTGCTGCCGCGCATTCACTGGCTGGATCGTCTGCCGGCGCCGCTGTCGGGCGTGATCGTGGCCAATGAAGTGCTGGACGCGATGCCGGCGAACCGCTTCCGTCGCACTGCCGGGGGTTTCGAGGAAATCACCGTCAGCGTCGAGGCCGGCAAATTCGCCTGGAGCGCGCGCCCGGCGCCGGCGAAACTGTGCGCCGCGTTGCGCTTGCTGGAGGGCACGCTGCCGGCGCCGCTGACGGCAGGCCATATCGCGGAGATCTGCCTGGGACTGCCGGCGTTTTTCCGCGGCCTGGGCGAGGTGCTTGCCCGTGGTGCGGTGCTGGCAGTGGATTACGGTCACACACGTGCTGCCTACTACCATCCGCAGCGGCACATGGGCACGCTCATGTGCCACTACCGCCAGCGCGCCCATGACAACCCGTTCCTGTGGGTAGGGCTGCAGGACATCACTACCCATGTGGATTTCACCGCCGTGGCCGAAGCCGCCACCGCGGCGGGATTCACACTCGCGGGGTACACCACCCAGGCACACTTCCTGCTGGCACTGGGGCTCGCGGAGCAGGCCACGGACTGGCGCCGTGCAAGGCAGGTGAAACTGCTCACCCTGCCGGAAGAAATGGGCGAGCGTTTCAAGGCCATCGCCTTCCTCAAGGCGTTGCGCCTGTCCCTGCGCGGCTTCGCTTTGCGGGATCTTTCCCATACCCTGTAATCCGGCGCGGCATGTGAGCCGTTACAATAGCGCCACGCAGTTTCATGGGTTGGGGGAGCGTATGCGGAACGTGAATGGCAGGCGCTGGCTGCTGGCATTGGCGCTGCTGGGGTGGGTGCCGTTGGCCGCGGCCACGGGCGGCAATGCTGCCGGCAGCAGTGGTTCGCTCACTCTCAACACCTCCTTGTCGGTGGATGCGGCAGACGATCATGACTACCAGCTGGGTGGTCAGGTGGGCGTATCAGACAGCACCTTTCTGAATTTTCTGAGCGAGTACACGAGTTCGCCGGCCTCAAGCACGGACCTGGTCACCCATACCGACAGTCTTGGTGTGGAGCAGGCGCTTGGCAGGCATGCGGGTTTCGGGCTGCGCTATGAGAGCTGGGGGAAATCCAACGATCTGGTCAGCGATGCGTTCTATGGTTCGGTTTACTGGCAGACCCGGGACTGGCAGCTGACCGCCTCGCCCGGCACACGGCGCATAACCCTGTACACGCGCAGCGGCAAGATCGCCAATTTGCTGAATCTGCCCAACAGCATCGACATCAGGGACAACCCCCTGGGCCTGCGCGTGGATTACAGCGGTGTGGAAAACTGGCTGTTCGAGGTTTCCACCACGCGCCATCACTACAGCCGTGATCCATCCGTGCTTGGCCGCCGCATCGCACTGTTGTTCTTCACCGGTTCCGCACTGACACTCTCGCAGGGATTCCTCAGCCATAGCAGCACGGCGCGCGTAGAAAGGGATTTCGACCTCACCTCCCTGGCGATGGATTACGAGATTGACCGCTCAGCCCTGGACGGCACCTATTCCTATACGACGGATATCGACTTCACCACGCCCGTCTCGAACAGCTTTGATATAGAGATCACCACCGGCGTGACCCATTCGGTGAAGTTTCCTGAGACGGGCTTCATCACCTTCAACCTCGTCTATTACCACTGAGCGCGGCGTTCAGTCGCGGCCCAGTGCTTGGCGGATGGCATGCAGGCGCGCCGCCTGCAGGTGCGCGCCGATCTCCTCGCCCGACTGCCCGGTTGCGGGTTGTGGCGCATCCGCCGCACGCGCCGCCTGCAGCGCTGTGCGCAGATAATCCGCCTGCGCATAGGGCTGCTGTTCAAGCCCCTTGCGGCCGCGCGCGTCCGCCTCACAGGCGCTGAGAAACCGTTCGAAGCGCTCCGGCCGGCGGAAGGCATCGCTGGAACTCAGCAGTTTCAGCACGGTCTCCGCGCGCAACTCCCGGGCGCGGTGCACCAGACCGTGATAGCGCGCCACCAGCACCCCCAACTCACGGTACTCCCGCGGCACGCGCAGACGCGCGCACAGCGCTTCCGTCAGTCGCACACCGCGTTCCTCGTGACCGTAGTGATGCGGTAACACCTCGACGGCGGTGGTGCCCTTGCCGAGGTCATGCACCAGCGCGGCGAAGCGCACCGCGGGATCGT
Source organism: Gammaproteobacteria bacterium (assembly GCA_028871235.1). GTDB lineage: Bacteria > Pseudomonadota > Gammaproteobacteria > Natronospirales > REEB76 > REEB76. The sequence continues at coordinate 10,730 of JAGWNO010000012.1, read as the reverse complement.
CGCTGAGCCGTGCCGCCTGTTCCAGCACCATCATCACGTGCACGCCCGTGTCCACCTCCGGATGATGCTTGGCGGGCTGCGGCACGCCGAACAGGCGGTCCAATTCCGGGAATACCCGGGCGAGCGCGCCGCTCGCGCGCAACAGCGTGAAGAACACCGACGGTTGCGGCGTCGCCAGCGCCTTCAGTGTCTCCTGCCAGACGCGCTCCGGCACCAGCGTGTCGACCTCGCCGTTCGCGGCCATCGTCCGCATCAGCGCCAGCGTCTCGGGCGCCAGCTTGAATCCCAGCGGCGCGAAGCGCGCGGCGAAGCGCGCCACGCGCAGCACCCGCACCGGGTCCTCCACGAATGCCGGCGACACATGCCGCAGGTACCGCGCCGCGAGATCGCGGGCGCCGCCGTAAGGATCCACCAGCCCGCCCTGCGCGTCCTCGGCCATGGCGTTGATGGTGAGGTCGCGACGGCGCAGATCGTCTGCCAGGGTTACATCCGGGGCGCTGTGAAAATCGAACCCGTGGTAACCGCGCCCGGTCTTGCGCTCGGTGCGCGCCAGTGCGTACTCCTCGCCGGTTTCAGGATGCAGAAACACGGGGAAATCCTTGCCCACCTGTTTGAAACCGCGGGCGCTGAGCTCCGCGGGCGTCGCGCCCACCACCACCCAGTCGCGTTCCTTGACGGCCAGGCCCAGCAACTTATCGCGCACTGCGCCGCCCACAAGATAGATTTCCATCGCGTCATCTTAACAGGCGAAGTAAACCGTCGAGCGGCGGCCCGCGGCCGCGGGAGTGGACGCACTTGCGGGCGCAGTCCGGCTGCCGCGCCGCTGACGGCAGTTGTTCAGTTGGGCCCGCGGACCGGCGTGCCGAGATAGCCCGGCACCACCGCTTCCAGCGCCAGCGGCGTGATGTTGAAAGCCGCCAGACCGTCGCTGCCGCACACGCTGTCCACGCTCAGCGAATGATAATTGTCCAGTGAGAACGGTTTACCGGGCAGCCATTCCATGCACAGCGCCTGCAACCATCCCGCCCAGGCGGGTAATCCAAGTATGGCGCGGCGCAGCCGCATGACGCCGGCGGTGTATTTCACCAATTCCCGCAGCGTGTAGGTCCTCGGACCGCACAGGCGATAGCGCCGGCCGAAACTGGCGCGCATGTCCCAGCTGCGCACCAGGGCTTCCGCCACATCGCCGACATAAACCGGCGCAAAGCGCGCCTGCGGACAGGCCAGCGGAAAGACCGCCGGGAGCCTGCGCAGTAACGCCGCGAAACGGTTGATGAAACTGTCGCCGGGACCGAAGATCACGCTCGGCTCGAACACGGTGACCTGCAGATCGTCGGCCGCCAGCGCCAGCGCCGCCGCCTCGCCCTTGGTGCGCAGGTAATGACTCGGGCCCGTCTCATCGGCATTGAGCGCGCTCATGTGCAACAGACGGGGCACGCCGTTCGCGCGGCAGGCATCCACCACCTTGCGTGCGAGTTCCACATGTACCTGCCGGAAACCCTTGCCGCGATGGCCGCGCTCGTTGAGTATGCCGACGAGATTGATGACGCCGTCACAGCCGGCGAATTCGCGCCGCAGGCTGGCCGCGTCATGCACGTCCGTCTCCACCAGCGCGACGCTGGGCAGTACCAGCAGCTCACGATGACGGGCGCAGGAACGCGTCAGCACCGTCACATTGAATTCCCGTTGCGCGAGGCGCGCGGCCAGATGCCGGCCCACAAAGCCGGTACCGCCGAGGATGCAGACCGTCGCTCGGGTCATGGCAATAACAAGTGTGGTGGTGGGACAGATACTCGTGCGGCCGCGGCCGCTGGTCAAGGCGCGGGATTGCTGTCCGCAGTGATGACGCCATCACGGCGGGGTCGGCGCTGCCGGTGACGCTGAAAATACCGCCACCGGCACGCCGGCGGCTGCAGGCGCGGCAACGATGCTGCCGAGGCGCGTGCTCAGGCGCTTGGCCTGACCGCGCAGCCGCCAGTCGAAGATCACCGTGTGGCCCATGACGCGCCGCACGTAGCTGCGCGTCTCCAGGTAAGGGATGGTGTCCACCCACACGTCCGCCGGCAGACTGCCGCTTTCCGGCAGCCAGGCGGACACGCGCCGCGGCCCGGCGTTGTAGGCGGCGGTGGCCAGCGGCTCGCTGCCGTTGAAGCGTTTCAGCATCTCGCTCAGATAGGTGCTGCCGAGGGTGAGGTTGGTATCGGGATCGAACAGCACGGCCTGGTCATCCAGCATCAGGCCAAGACGCGCCGCCACCTGTCGGCCGGTGCTGGGCATGAGCTGCATCAGCCCCACGGCGCCGGCCTGGGAAGTGGCATCGGGACGGAACATGCTCTCGGCGCGTATGAGTCCGTACACCCACGGCAGATTCAATCGCAGTTCCCGGGCGCGCGGGGCCAGCGTGTCCTCGAAGGCAATGGGATAGTTCAAGCTGAGGTCCTGCCAGCAACCGGCGTTGGCCAGCGTCTGGATGGCGCGGCCATACCAGCCCCACTGCTGTGCCAGCAGCGCCGCCTGGCAGCGCGCCGGCCGTGACAGGCCGGCCGCGGCCGCCTGCCATTCGGCGTTGGCGTAGCTGAACAGGCCCGCGTGGAAGAGTTCGCGGGCGCGCAGGAAACCGGGACGCGTGCCGAGCTGCGTGATCACCTCCGGCGCCGGCCGGCTGTCTTGCTGGTTGAAGGCATAAGGCAGGTGCAGCCTGTCAGCGGCCAGGAAGGCGTAATAATCCATGCCGCCGGCGAGCGAGCTGTAGATGGCGTCGGCGGCGGTCTGTTTGCCGGTGGCGGCCAGCGCCCGCGCCTGCCAGTAGCGCCATTCCGGTTGCGTCGCCTGTTTGCCGAGCTCGGCCAGCAGCTTCAACACGGTCTTCCAGTCGCCGCTGCGCAGCGCCACGCGTACCCGCCATTCGGCAACGCGCGGATCGTCGGCATATTTCACCTGCGCCAGCAACGCGGCGGCATCCGGCAGTGCGAACCAGGCGGATTCCAGCGCCAGGCGCACGGCCATGTCCTGGATGTCGTCGTGGCTGAAATGATAACGGCGCAGCAGCTGGTTCCACAGATGCCGCGCCAGCAGGGGATCGGTGTTCGCCACCGTCTGCACGCCATTGAGCAGCATCTCCTGGTAACGCGGCTCATCCGGAACCTGCATGGTGGCGAGCACCTGGCCGGGATCCGCCGCCATATCCAGCCAGATGCGTGCCCAGGGCCGGTCCGCCGCCGCCAGCTGCGGCAGCAACTGCTGTGCCAGCGGATACTGGTGCGCTTCCAGCAGCAGCTGCATGCGCGTTGCCAGCATGCCGCTCGTGATGAAATGCTGCTGCTGCAGATACTGGAACGCCGGCGCACAGGTGTCAGGCGACGCGGACGGCGCCAGCCACAGATGCTGCGCCGCCACGGTCCAGGCATCGCGATCCTGCCGGTCGCCGCTGGCGAGATGCGCGCTCACCGCCGCACAGCGCAGCGCCGGATCCGTCTCATCCTGGTAGTTGGCGAGGAACGTGCCCCACTGCTGGCGCCGGGCCAATTGCAGCAGCCAGTCCTGACGCAGCGCCTCCGCCACCGGCAGCTGCGCCTGCTCTTTCAGAAAGGCCTGCAGCGTTTCGGTGGTTTGCTGCGTCAGGGTGCTGTCGAGGTAGGCGTAACGCAGATACGGGTACAGCGGATAATCGGAGAGCGTCTCCAGATAGGGCGTCAGAGTCTTGAGATCGCCCTGCTGCGCCGCCGCCCATGCCAACTTGAAATCGCTGCGCTGCGTGTCCAGATCCGCGGCCAGCGCCATCGCGGTGCTGCACAATAGCGCGACGCCGGCGGACAGACGGTACAGCAGCTTCATGGAGCATAGATTAACGCGAACGGGAATTTCGTTGCTATCCTCACAGCCGGAATCCTTGTTGCCACCGCCGTCCGACGCGCCGCCGACAGGAGGCTGCCATGCAATTCACCGTAATAAATCCAGCCAGCGGAGAAAAGTTGCGCGACTATCCAATCTGGGATGCGGCGCGGCTTGACGCGGCACTGACGCTCACCGCCGCGGCGACGCCGGCATGGATGGCGCGGCCGCTGGATGCGCGCGCCGCACTGTTGCGGCATGCCGGCGAAGTGCTGCTCCGGCGGCGTGACGAATTCGCGGCGCTCATGAGCCGCGAGATGGGCAAGCTCATCGCGGAGGCGCGTGCCGAGATCGAGAAGTGCGCGCGCTGCTGCGCGTTCTATGCGGAGCAGGCCGCCGGCCTGCTGGCCGATGAACCGGCGCACACCGATGCCGCAAAAAGTTACGTGACCTACCAGCCGCTGGGTACGGTGCTGGCCATCATGCCGTGGAATTTCCCCTTCTGGCAGGTGATCCGCGCCGCCGCCCCGGCGCTTGCCGCCGGCAATACCATGGTCTTGAAGCACGCCGACAACGTGCCCGGTTGTGCCCTGGCGCTGGACCAGGTGTTCCGCCAGGCCGGCTGCCCGGAAGGCGTGTTCCAGACCCTGATGATCGGCATCCCCCAGGTGGACGGCGTGATCCGCGATGCGCGCGTGCACGCCGTGACCCTCACCGGCAGCGAGCGCGCCGGCCGCGCCGTGGCCGGGGCGGCGGGTGAGGCTCTCAAGAAATGCGTGCTGGAGCTGGGCGGTTCGGACGCCTTCGTGGTGCTGGACGACGCCGATGTGAAGCTCGCGGCCGAGGTCGGCGCGAAGTCCCGTTACCAGAACGCCGGCCAGAGCTGCATCGCCGCCAAACGCTTCATCGTGGCGGAGAAGATTGCCGCGGCCTTCCTGCGGGAATTCCAGGCGCGCGCCGCCGCGCTCAAGCCGGGCGATCCGCTGGACGAGAACACCAGCCTCGCCCCCATGGCGCGCATCGACCTGCGCGACGGACTGCACCGGCAGGTGCAGGATGCCTTGACCAAAGGCGCCAGCGCACTCAGCGGCGGCGCGCCGCTTGCCGGCAAGGGTGCGTTCTACGCGCCAACCATCCTCGAGGGCGTGCAACCCGGCATGCGCGCCTGGAGCGAGGAACTCTTTGGTCCAGTGGCCCTGGTGATCCGGGTGCGTGACGAGGATGAGGCGCTGCGGGTCGCCAACGGCAGCCCCTATGGCCTCGGCGGCAGCGTGTGGACGCGGGATGCGGCGCGCGGCGAGGCGTTCGCGCGCCGCCTGCAGTCCGGCAGCGCCTTCGTCAACGGCCTGGTGAAGAGCGATCCGCGCCTGCCCTTCGGTGGCATCAAGCAGTCCGGCTACGGACGCGAACTGGCGCGCCACGGCATCCGCGAGTTTACCAATGCCAAAAGCGTGTGGATCGCATAAAAACCAGGTATTCGGAATCTAATGTTGGAATCGGGTAGCGCTAACGCGCGAATATCTCCTGCAAGACCGTCAGCATCCGATTGGCGGTCCGTATGTCCAGCTTGCCCAAATGTTTCACCAATCGTGATTTGTCCACGGTGCGTATCTGATCCAAGACGATCTGGCCTTGCTTGCGCTGGAACCGCACCGGAACCCGCGAGGGGTATTTCCGGCCGTGGGTCGTCATGGGTACGACGATCACCGTGCCGATGTGCCGATTCATTTCGTCGGGTGAGATCACGACGCAGGGCCGGGTCTTCTGGATTTCGTGCCCTTGGGTGGGATCGAGGGAGACGAGGACGATATCGAACCGCTTGATCACCAGCGCCATTCGCGCTCGTCCCAGGCTGTTTCGTTACGGGCTTCAGCATCCAGCAAGGCGTCGTCGCCGGCCTCGTGCATGGCCGTGAAGCTCGCCTCCCAACCGCTCCGTGGCTGGCGTGCTGAACGGATGACCACCTGGCCGTTCTTTACTTCCAGATCCGCCTCGTCGCCCAAGTCACACTGCTCTAGGACCGTCTTGGGCAGACGTATGCCCCTGGAGTTGCCGATACGAACGATTGCGACTTTCATGTCAGGTACCCGACTCAAATGTGAGTACATTGTAATTACGTCACACTGCGGAATCAAGCCCCCATGATGGCGTGCAAACTGAATTCCAGCACTAAAATCCGGATACCAAAAAAACGGGGCCGGTCGTCCGGCCCCGTACATTCCGGCTGTGCGCCAAGCGTGATTGTTATCTGCCGCCGCCGTGGGTAGCGGCCGCCGGCGCCGGTGTCGAGGTGGCGGCGGTGGGAGCCGCCGCAGGCGGCGGCGCCTTGGTGTAATCGAACGATTTCGAGATCAGCACGTTGCCGCTGCCGTCCACCACTTCCGCCGTCCAGGTGCCGGTCTGGTCGGGCATCAGGGTCTTGCTGGACCAATAGCGCCAGCGGTTGGCTTTGGGCTCGAATTGCAGCTCCGCCACGGTCTTGCCGCCGAATTCCCAACGGTGGGTGAGGGTCTGGCCCGCCCCGTTCTTCACATCGGTGAAGAAGAACACCCTGCCATGGTTGTTGTCGAGGCTGGTCACGGCATCGGCCGGCTCACGGTTGTTAATGGCGGTGGTGAACTGGGCGCGCGCCACGCTCGCCGTGGCTGCGGCTTTCGGAGCCGGCGCGGCAGCGGCGGCAGCGGGTGCCGTCGTGGCGGCAGCCGGCGTGTTGCCCGTGGTGGGGGTGTTCTGCGCCTGCGCCGCGCCGGCGGTCAGCAACAGGGCAGCGCAGAGTGTCGCGAAGATAGTGTTGTTGGTGTTGTGCATGGGAGAATCTCCTTGCTAAATGCCTGGGAACTGCCAGGAACCCGGTCCCTTGAGTATATAGGCTACGCCGCCGCAGGGGTGGGGCCGATGCGCCGGAGGAGAAGACATAATGCGTAACAGCTGGACAGGCATTTTTGCAGCGCTGGCCTATACCTGTCTGTGGCTGATGCCGGCAGCGCGGGCCGACGGGCTCGGCTATTCCTACACCGAGCTCAGTGGTTTCCATGTGCATGCGGATACCGGCGGCGGCGGTCACGGCGGGCGGCTGGCGCTGAGCTATGCGCTGAGCGGCAACGCCTTCATGTATACCGGCGCCGCGCAATCCGGTTTCGATACCACCCGGAGCCGCCGCTACGACTTTGGCATCGGCATCAACACCTCGGCGGACACCGGCTACAGCCTGTTCGCCGCGCTCGGCTGGAACCACGTGGGCAACGACAACGCCGCTGCCCCCGGTGTGCAGGATCACGGTTTCGGCGCCAGCCTGGGCATCCGCGCATTGCTCAGCGACCGCTGGGAGATTTATGCGCTCGCCAGCACCGCCCACAACGACGCGCTCGCGCAGCGCAGCCGCGGCGAGTACGGTGCGCTGTACGCGGTTTCAAAAGCCGTGAGTCTGGGGGCGGCGGTGGCCGCCAACCCCGGGCAGAGTGAGTACCTGCTGAGCTTGCGCGTGTATTACTGAGTACATACCGCGGCACCAGCCGGTACACGCCGCGCGCCGCGCAGTCAAAAAGAAAAGGGCCCCGCCGGGGCCCTTTTCGCTGCGCGCTTGCGCGCTTACTCGATCACCAGGAAGAACGCCTGGTCGCCGCGGCGCACCCGCAGCGCCACCGCGCCCTTGGTGCTGCCGAGGGCCTTGCGGAATTCCTCCACGTTGGACACCGGCTCGCGGTTCACGGCGGTAATCACATCGCCGGGGCGCAGGCCGGCCATGTAGGCCTGGCTGTTCGGATCCACGCCGGTTACCTGCACGCCTTTCAACTGGCCGTAGAGCGGCGAGCTGGCGTCCAGGTTGCTCACCGACAAGCCGCGCAATTCCGGATGCTCCGCGGAGCCTGCGGACTCGGAGGTGGGTTTGCCGATGGTGGCGACGATCGTCAGCGGCTTGCCGTTGCGGATGATGCCGAGGTTGACGCGGCTGCCGAGGCGCAGCACCCCGATGGTGGAGCTCAGGTCCGCCGCGCCGCTGATGGGCTTGCCATCGACGTTCACGATCACATCATCGGCCCGGATGCCGGCTTTCTCGGCGGCAGAACCGGGCATCACCTGAGAGACGATGGCACCCTGCTGCTGCGGGATGGCCAGTGCCTTGGCCAGCTCCGGCGTCAGATTCTGGATGAGCACGCCCAGCACGCCGCGCTCCACCTTGCCGTACTTGATGAGCTGGCTCATCACCGCCTTGGCCATGTTCACGGGGATGGCGAAGCCGATGCCGATGTTGCCCCCGCCCCGGGAAAGGATGGCGGTGTTGATACCCACCAGGTTGCCCTGCAGGTCCACCAGCGCGCCGCCGGAATTACCGGGATTGATGGAAGCATCCGTCTGGATGAAGTTGGAATACTTGCCGTCCTCCACCTGGCTGCGGCCCAGTGCCGAGACGATGCCCGCGGTGACGGTATGGTTGAGGCCGAAGGGATTGCCGATGGCCACCACGAAATCACCCACCTGCAGCCGGTCGGAATCCCCCAGCGGCAGGGCGGTGAGGTTGTCGGCCTTGATCTGCAGCACCGCCAGATCCGTGTCCGCGTCGCGGCCGATCACTTTTGCCTTGAACGTGCGGTTGTCGTACAGCGTCACGGTGATCTGATCGGCGTTCTCGATCACGTGGTTGTTGGTGAGTATGTAGCCCTTGTTCGCATCCACGATCACGCCGGAGCCCAGCGCCTGGAACTGCTGGCGCGTCGGCATGTTGGGCATGCCGAAGAACTGCTGGAAGAACGGGTCGTTGAAGAACGGACTCTGTTGCACCGTCACATGGCCGCGGGTGGAGATGTTCACGATCGACGGTGACACGCGTTTGATCATGGGGGCCAGGGTCGGCACCGGCTGGCCGTCCACGAAGGGCGGCGGCATATGCGCCGCGGCGCTGAGCGGATTGATGAGGATGAACGCAGTGCAGAGTAGCGCCGCGAGAGTCGTCAGACGTTTCATGGAATGTTCCTCTGGTTGTGGATAGCGCGCGCACCGGGCTCCACGGCGCCGGCGAAAACTGAATGCTCGCAAGGATGCCGCCATGCCTGCCGGCAGGAGAGAGCTGACGGGGATGCGGCAGGACCATGGCGGCAGCACTACAGACCGCGGCCGCTGAATGAAAGTTCCCCGCCCGGAGGCGGGGAACTTCCCCATGCCTGTCAGGAGGCCTTCACCGCGATCCTGCGCGGCTGCACCTTGGCGTGCTTCGGGATGCTGACTTCCAGCACTCCGTGGTTGCCGCGGGCGCTGACGCCCTCCGCATTGGCGGTGTCCGGCAGCGTGAAGCGGCGGAAGAACTGGCCGGTGACCCGCTCCACGCGGCGGTAACCGTCGTGCTCCTCGCGGGATTCATTCTTGCGCTCGCCGCGGATGGTGAGGGTGCCGTCCTCCATGGTCACCTCGATGTCCTTCGGGTCCACCCCCGGCACATCGGCATGCAGCACGAAGCGGTCCGCCTCTTCCTTGATGTCCACCGCCGGCACCCAGTCGGTGGCGGCCAGGCTGCCGTTCTCGTCCACTCGTGTGCCGTGGTCGAACAGACGGTTCATCTCGTTGTGGAGCTGGCTCATGAAGCTCCAGGGTTCATAACGGATCACATTCATCGTCGTCTCCTCCAACAAAAGGTTCGCAACTCGGTTGTCCTTATAGGTGAGGCCGGCGGCGCATTTCTCAAGAGTCCGGGTCGCGTGAGCGGGTGAAATTGCCCGTGGGTGCGGGGGTGCTTCCCATGCCCGGGCATTTGTGATTTACTCCCGCCATCCTAGATGTTGTGGTCAGCGCTTTCGTCGGGTTCGGTCTGCCAGGCAGCTCGAACACGGTCGAGAAACGCATTGTAACTTATTGATCTATAACACCAAAGACATTTGACAAAGCCTGGGCCGCGGTCTAGGCTTTAGTGGGGTTTCGCCGGGGACTGCCAGCACAAGATGTTGTGTCTTGCCGTCCCCAGCTTTCCCACACCTTATCCACCCGTTATGCAGCGCCCGCCTGCCAGAACCGGAGTTGCAGGCATGTATGACTTTCCAAAAACGAACACACAACAAGGAGGGATGGTCCCACATGAATACCGCGCTTAAGGCGGCCGCCGACGCCGTGACCGAGATACCCGTGCAAGAAGCGTCCTGCGACATCTGGGACAAGAAATACCGTCTCAAGGCCAAGGACGGCACCATCCTGGACCAGACCGTGGATGACACCTGGAAGCGCGTGGCCCGGGCCCTGGCTGACGTGGAAATCCCCGAAAAACGTGAACAGTGGTACGGGAAATTCCTGTGGGCGCTGCGCCGCGGCGCCATCCCCGCCGGCCGCATCACCTCCAATGCCGGCGCCCTGGAGCACAAGCCCGCCACCTCCACCATCAACTGTACTGTGTCCGGCACCATCCGCGACTCCATGGACGACATCCTGAACAAAGTCCATGAGGCGGGGCTGACATTGAAGTCCGGAGCTGGAATCGGCTACGAATTTTCCACGCTGCGGCCGCGCGGTGCGTACGTGGCCGGCGCCGGCGCCTACACCTCCGGCCCCATGTCCTTCATGGATATCTACGACAAGATGTGCTTCACCGTGTCCTCGGCCGGCGGCCGCCGCGGCGCGCAGATGGGCACCTTCGACGTGGGCCATCCGGACGTGCTGGATTTCATCCGCGCCAAGCGCGAGAACGGGCGCCTGCGGCAGTTCAACCTGTCGCTGCTGGTGACCCGCGATTTCATGGAGGCGGTCAAGGCGGACCGCGAGTGGCAGCTCGCCTTCCCGCTGAAACAGAAGGAAGTGGAAGCCGACGGCGTTGACCTCACAGATGCCGCCAAGGTGATCTGGCGCGAGTGGCCGACGACGCAAGGATACATCGTCAATGCCGCGGGGCTGGTGGCCTGCAAGATCTACAAGACCCTGCC
>JAGWNO010000011.1 GCA_028871235.1 Gammaproteobacteria bacterium | reverse complement strand
CAACCTGGTGCTGATCCCGGTGGTGACGTTTTACCTGTTGCGTGACTGGGACCGGCTCATGGCACGCAGCGCCGCGCTGCTGCCGCGCGCTGCCGCGCCTACGGTCACAAGGCTGGCACGCGATTGCAATACGGTGCTGGGCGCGTTCCTGCGCGGCCAGCTGCTGGTGATGCTCTGCCTTGCCATCCTCTACAGCCTGGGATTGTCGGTCATCGGCCTAGATAGCGCCGTGGCCATCGGTGTGATCGCGGGATTGCTGAGTTTCGTGCCCTATCTCGGCATATTCACCGGCATCATACTGGCGCTGTTATCCGCCATCATCCAGGGGCAGGGCTGGCCGCTGCTGGTGGAAGTGCTCATCGTGTTCGGCGTCGGCCAGTTGCTGTCGGATTTCGTGCTTACGCCGCGCCTGGTGGGAGAACGCATCGGCCTGCATCCGCTGCTGGTGATCTTCGCCATCCTGGCCGGAGGCGAGCTGTTCGGTTTCGCCGGCGTGCTGCTGGCGCTGCCGGTGGCCGCCACAGGCACGGTGCTGGTGCGTTACGCGCATGAGCGTTATATCAAGAGCCGCCTGTATCAGGACACAGGGGAAGGCGCGCCATGAGCAAGCTGGATGATACCGGCCAGTTGCCGCTGCCCATCAGCCTGGATGTAGGCGCGACATTCGAGAATTTTTATGCCGGACCGAACCAGGCGGCCGTGGAGGCGCTGCAGAAACTGGCCGCGGAGGGCGGCGAGCGGGCCCTGTTCCTTTGGGGCGGCGATGGCCGCGGGAAATCGCACCTGCTGCAGGCGGCCTGCCGTCTGGCGACACTCGGCGGGCGGCGTGCCATCTATCTGCCCATGAGCCAGGCGGTACTGCTGGATCCGGAAGTGACGGACAACCTGGATGCTTATGCGCTGGTGTGCGTGGACGACGTACATCGCGTGGCCGGCATCGAGCCGTGGCAGCGGGCGCTGTTCGCGCTGTTCAATGCACTGGCGGAGCGTGGCCATGGTTTCGTGGCCACGGCGCGCACCGCTCCCAACGCCATCAAGCGGCTGCTGCCGGATCTGGCATCCCGGCTCGCCTGGGGACCGGTGTTTCAACTCGCGGCTTTGAGCGATGAGGAAAAGATCATCGCCCTGAAACAGCGCGCGGCGCGGCGCGGCTTCGATCTGCCGCAGGACACGGCACAGTTCCTGCTCAAGCGCCAGCAGCGCGACATGCACAGCCTGTGCGCCACGCTGGATGCGCTGGATGCCGCTTCACTGGTGGCGCAGCGCAAGCTGACGCTGCCGTTCGTGAAATCCTGGCTTGACAAGAAAGTCTAGGCGCGATTCCCAGTGTGGCTGACGGGTTCTAATGGCGCGCACGCAGCGCCGCGCTGGTGCTGGTGAACAGCAGCAGACTCAGGAATATCTCCACGGCACCGGCCATGGCGTACTCACGGCTGGTCAGGACGACAGTCATGCCCTGGGCGAAATAACCCAGTGACACGAAGCCACACCATACATACCCGCCTTTAATATCCCGCCGCACCGCCATGGCGACAATGATGATGGGCGGCAATGCCAGCGTCAGCCACAGCGTGTGCTCCGCCGGCGATGCCGCCACCAGCCAGCCGAGCCAGAAAATCAGCCACAGCAGGAGCAGCGCGAGCGCAGCGAGCGTCAGACTGCGGCCGGTGAAGCGCAGATTCATTTTCCCTGCAGACGCCAAGCCACCTCCGCCACCCGCGCACCCAACGCCTGGCACAGGCGTTTCTCCATGTCGGAAAGCGCGCGATCGCTGTTCGCCCCGGAAAGATGGCTGGGACCGTAGGGTGTGCCGCCGCCGCTGGTTTCCATGAGCTCGCGCTCGGTATAGGGCAAGCCCACCACCAGCATGCCGTGATGCAAGAGTGGCAGCATCATGGACAACAGTGTGGCTTCCTGACCGCCGTGCAGCGAGGAAGTGGCAGTGAACACACCCGCCGGTTTACCGGACAGCGCCCCTGACAACCACAGACTGCCGGTGGTATCGAAGAAATGCTTGAGCGGTGCCGCCATGTTGCCGAAGCGGGTGGGGCTGCCGACGATGAGTCCCGCACATTCCTTCAAATCCTCGTGGGTCGCGTAGGGCGGCCCGGATTCCGGCACACTGTCGGCCACCGCCTCGCTCACGGTGGAGACTGCCGCCACGGTGCGCAGCCGCGCATGCACGCTGTGCACGCCTGCCACGCCGCGACACACCTGACGTGCCATCTCCGCAGTGGCGCCGTAGCGGCTGTAATACAGCACCAGGATTTCCATGCTCACAGGATTTCCAGGACTGTTTCCGGCGGCCGGCCGATACGCGCCTTGCCATTGGCGAATACCACGGGGCGCTGGATGAGTATCGGATGGGCATGCAAGGCGGCAATAAGCTGTGCGCGTGTGCAACCCGGCGCATCCAGATGCTGCTGGCGATAGATGTCCTCGCCGGTACGCATGATTTCGCGCGGTTCCAGACACAGTAGTGCGAGGGCCCGGCCGATCTCCGCGATATCCGGGGGCGTATTCAGGTATTCGATTATTCGCAGATCAATGTCGCGCGCCTGCAACAGTGCCAGCGTCTCCCGCGATTTCGCGCAGCGCGGGTTATGCCAGATTGTGACTTTTTTCGTACGCATGCCTGTCAGCGTCAGCGGGACCAGCAAGGGCGTCACTATAGCGCAGACCCGCCGCTTGACGCGTTCTGGAGTCGTTGCTAGCTTGAGGAACTTGCAGTTTTCAGTTGCCTTCATACATTCCTTTGTCCAGCAGAATCCTCAATATCTCGCGGATGGCCGCACTGCTTGCCGCACTCATCCTTGGCGGCTGCGCCGGTGCCCCCGTACAGGAAATGAGCAATGCCCGTCAGGCGGTAGCGGCAGCCGAACAGAGCGGCGCCAGTCATACGGCTCCCAAGGAGATGGCGCAAGCCAAAAGCCTGCTGCAAGCGGCCCAAGCCGCCCTGGATCGGGGCGACTTCGGGACTGCCATGGAAGACGCTCTTCGGGCCCGCCAACTAGCCGTCAAGGCCCTGCGCATCAGCCAGGGGCAGGAGAGCGCGAATCTTTCACCTCCCTGATTTTCCCGGTATTTCCCCGATGTTGAGATGGCAAGTTTGCTTGACACCGAAGCTCCCGGGGCGCTAACCTTACCCACCAGTCCCCTATGCCCGTTACATAATTTCGCCTGTCCTTTGTTGCACAACAACAATTGAGGTTGGAGACCTACGCCATGATCAAGAATTCCGTCAAGTATCTCGCTGTAGTGCTGTTGACTGCCGGCATCGCCGTCGGTTGCGCTACCCATAAGGTCCAGCCGGTAGCGGCCAAGCCCGCCGGTCCAAGCCCGGCGACCACGCAGGCAATCGCTGATGCACAGGCGGTCATCAACGGTGCGCAGGCGCCGTGCACTGACACCGGCGACGCTTCCCAGCTGCTCGCCCAGGCGCAGACGGCCGCTCAGGCCGGCGATGACGCCAAGGCCCAGCAACTGGCCGCCCAGGCAAAGCAGGATGCGGAAACCGCAATCAACAACTGCTATCTGGGTCTTGCCAAGGAGCAGCTCGCATTGGCGCAGGGCTATACCAACCTGAATGCCGACCAGCAGAACCGCCTGAACCAGGGCCAAACCGACATCAACAACAACCAGGGCAAGCCCGCCTATGATGTGTTGAGTGCGCTGGTGGCCGAACTCAAGGCGGCCAAGATGACCTACACGGTTACCAAGGGCGACAGCCTGTGGCGCATCGCCGGCAAGGCAGATGTCTATGGCAATGCCCTGGAATGGCCGCTGATCTTCAAGTCCAACGCCGACAAGATCAAGCATGCCGACCTCATCTACCCGAAGCAGGATCTGGACGTGGTCAAGAACCCGCTGAAGACGGATGCGGATTCCGCCGCCTGGTACGCCAAGCATCGCGGCCCCTGGAAGCACCACAAGGCTGACAAGCGCGACCGCCGCTGGCTGGATGGCACGCTTCATCAATAGACGATTGCATCACACGCAGACACAAAGGGCTCCTTCGGGAGCCCTTTGTACTTTGCGGCCATGTGTGCCGAATCCCATCGATGCCTGTCTGTAAACATTGCTTCGTCTCCGGCCGTGTGCAGGGTGTGGCTTTCCGTGCCGGTGCCGTGCGCCGCGCACGTGCGCTCGCCATCACCGGTTATGCCAAGAACCTGCCCGATGGGCGCGTGGAGATTCTCGCCTGCGGAGAACCGGCGGCCGTGGATAGCTTGTGCGGTTGGCTGTGGCAGGGACCGCCGCTGGCAAAAGTGAGCGATGTGGTGGTGCGGGAGGTGGAGTGCGCAGAGATTCCCGGCGAATTCAGCGCGATGTAGGATCAGGATCGTCCGGATACCGGATGTTCGAGGATCCCGCTACTCCCGGCCAGATCGCTGAAAACGCATGCCAGGGCTCTGTTCCGGCCGGGTACAGATACCGAACGCGCTCCGCAACGCTACCCGGCCCAAGACAGCCCGCTGCATTCAGGCGGCGTCCGCAACCGCCGTGTATCGCAGCGACGACGAAACTGGACATTCCACCTGCAGTCACCGCGGCTATCGCAGCGATCCCGCTAGTAATACCACTTCCGGTTTAACGCCTTGAGTACCTTGTCCGAATAGTCGATGCCGACGGTGGCACCGTTATAGCGTTGCAGCGCTGCACGGATGTCGCCGTGGGATTTGTCGAGATAATACTTGAGTATGGTGCAGCCAAGACGCAGGTTGGTTCGTTCGTGGAACAGGTTAGCGTCCGGCTGGCCGCTCAGTTTGAGCCAGAAGGGCATGATCTGCATGAGTCCCTGGGCGCCGGCCTGGGAGACAGCGAAGTGGTCAAAACGGGACTCCACATCTATGACTGAGAGCACCAGCTCCGGAGAGACACCGGCGTGTACGGCTTCCGCGTGCACCAGCCGCAGGAATGCAAGGCGCTTTTGCGGGTCTGACATGACGGACGCCAGCCGTTGCGACATGGTCATGAGCCAGACCTGCGCATCGAATTTGTCCTGGAAGCTGGCGGTGTCAGCCGCCGCCTTCTTTACCAGGGCGATGAGTTCGGGACTGGGTGGAGTGAATTTCTGCGCGAACGCCGCAGAGCCCTGTAAAAAAACAGCGG
Source organism: Gammaproteobacteria bacterium (assembly GCA_028871235.1). Taxonomy (GTDB): domain Bacteria; phylum Pseudomonadota; class Gammaproteobacteria; order Natronospirales; family REEB76; genus REEB76. The sequence goes on along the minus strand of JAGWNO010000011.1, from coordinate 16,371 downwards.
CTATTGCCAGGATTGCCAGTGACGGACGTTGCATCAGTCCCGGGTTTTTCTCAAAATGCCGCGGGCATTCAGGTATTGCAGCAGTTCACCGCGCGCGATATCAAGATTGTCCGTGTCGTTGCGGCCCTTGTATTCGACCGTCCCGGCATCCAGGCCGCGCTCCGACAGCACCACCCGGTGCGGGATGCCTATGAGTTCCGCGTCAGCGAACATGGGGCCGGGACGCAGCGGCCGGTCGTCAAGCAGCACCTGATAACCGGCGGCGGTGAGCTCTCCATAGAGGCTTTCCGCTGCGCGCTGCAGTTTCTCCGATTTGTGCATGTTGAGGGGCAACAGCGCGATGTGAAACGGGGCGATGGCATCCGGCCAGATGATGCCGCGCGCGTCGTGGTTCTGCTCGATGGCGGCGGCCACTATCCGCGACACGCCGATGCCGTAGCATCCCATGTGCATCGCGCAGGTCTTGCCCTGCTCGTCCAGTACGGTGGCATGCATGGCTTTCGCGTATTGCTGTCCCAACTGGAATACATGACCCACCTCAATGCCGCGTGCGATCTTGAGCACGCCCTTGCCGTCCGGCGAGGGATCACCTTCCACCACCTTGCGCAGGTCGGCGATGCGGGTGATTTGTGCATCCCGCAGCCAGTTGGCGCCGCGATAATGGCTGCCCTCGCGATTGGCGCCACATACGAAATCAGCGACCGCGGCGGCGGCCCGATCCACGATCAGCGGGACGCTCTCAGGTAAGCCCACCGGTCCGATTGAGCCCGGCGTGCAACCCAGTGCCTTGAGGATTTCCGCTTCTCCTGCCAGCACGGATTCGCCGGGAAGCTCGCCGAGCTTGGCGGCCTTGGCCTCGTTGATTTCATGGTCGCCGCGCACGCAAAGCGCCACCAGGCCCCCACTGCCTCGCACGATGAGCGTCTTGATGCAGTGCTTGGGGTCCACCTTGAGGAACGCCGACACTTCCTCTATGGTTTTCTGTGCGGGCGTAGCCACGCGCTCAAGTTTGGCGGACGGCGCCGGGCGCGGTAGCGCCGGAGCCACTGCTTCCGCCAGTTCCACGTTGGCGGCGTAATCAGAGCCGGTGGAGAAGGCGATGGCGTCCTCGCCGGAATCCGCCAGCACATGGAATTCATGGCTGGTGCTGCCGCCAATGGCGCCGGTGTCGGCGCGCACCGCGCGGAAACGCAGACCGCAGCGCGTGAAGATGCGCGTATAGGTGTCGTACATGTTCCGGTATTCACGCGCCAGGTCCTCGCCCGAGAGATGGAAGGAGTAGGCGTCCTTCATCAGGAACTCGCGGGCGCGCATCACGCCAAAGCGCGGGCGGATCTCGTCGCGGAACTTGGTCTGGATCTGGTAGAGGTTGATCGGCAACTGCCTGTAACTCCTGAGTTCGGCGCGCGCGTAATCGGTGACCACTTCTTCGTGGGTGGGGCCGTAGCAGTATTCCTGCTCCTTGCGGTCGCGGATCTTGAGCAGTTCACCGCCGAACTTCTGCCAGCGGCCGGTCTCCTCCCACAGCTCCCGGGGCTGGATGGAAGGCATGAGCATCTCCATGGCGCCGGCACGGTTCATCTCCTCGCGCACGATGGCCTCCACGTTGTGCAACACCCGCAGGCCCAACGGCGTCCAGGTATAGATGCCCGCAGCCAGTTTGCGGATCATGCCGGCGCGCAGCATGAGTTGGTGGCTGACGGTGTCGGCGTCGGCGGGGGTTTCCTTGACGGTACTCAGGGGGAAGCGGGAGGTACGCATTCTTGGTGGTGGGTTTTGCGGCGCGAAAGCCGTATTCTAGCGGTGGCCCGATAACCCCGTATAGTCACGGCCAGCTTATTTCTCATGCAGCTCCTCTACGACACTGACACCGATCCGGCGCTCATCCGGGGGCGGCGCGTGGCCGTGCTGGGCTTCGGCGCCCAGGGGCGGGCGCAAGCGCTCAATCTAAGGGACTCCGGCGTACCGGTGACGGTGGGTCTGCGCGCCACGTCCAGCGCGCGTGCGGCAGCGGCGGAGGCGGGACTCGCGGTGGCGGAGCCCGCGGCCGCAGTCGCGCAGGCGGAGGTGGTGGTGGTGCTTATCCCCGACGAAGCGCAGCCGGCGGTGTACGCGGAGACGGTGGCGCCACAACTCAAAAACCACGGCGTCCTGGTGTTCGCCCACGGTTTTAATATCCACTACCGGCGCATCGTGCCGCGTGCGGATCTGGACGTGGTGATGGTGGCGCCCAACGGCATCGGCGAGCAGCTGCGGGCCCAGTACGCCGCGGGCCGCGGTGTGCCGGGGCTGGTGGCCGTGCATCAGGATGCCAGCGGCCAGGCGCGCGCGCTGGCGCTTGCCTATGCCTGGGCCCAGGGCCACGGCCGTGCCGGCATCATCGAGTCCACGTTCCGCGAGGAGACCGAGACCGACCTGTTCGCGGAACAGGCGGTGCTCTGTGGCGGTCTCACCCATCTCATCATCGCGGCCTTCGAGACACTGGTGGCGGCGGGTTACGCCCCGGAGATGGCGTATTTCGCCTGCCTGCACGAAGTCAAGCTCATGGCCGACATGATCTATGCGCGCGGCCTTGCCGGCATGCGCGAGTCCATCTCCAGCACCGCTGAGTTCGGTGATTACACCCGCGGTCCGCGTGTCATCGGGGGGGAAGCGCGTGCTGCCATGCAGGCGATGCTCAAGGAGATCCAGGACGGCGAGTTTGCCGCCGAACTCGCCCGCGAGATGCAAGCCGGCGCGCCCACGCTCCGGGCGGAACGGGTGCGGGCGCGGGCACATCTCATCGAACGGGTGGGCGAAGCGCTGCGGACACGCATGGCAGGCGGTAAACCGGGCTAAGGATGCGCCACCGTGACCGGGTGGGTGGCATCGTGGCATCATGCTGCCTTCAGAACGAGGTTTCGGCACATGCATGCACCCGTGAATCCGGACCCGGACGTGGATACCGAACTGGGCGTTGACGAGCAGGAAGCCGATAACGGCGGCGGGACGGAAGGCGAGGGTCCGCGTCGTCGCGGCATCTATCTGCTGCCCAACCTGTTTACCACCGCTGGCCTGTTCGCCGGTTTCTACGCCATCGTCGCCGCCATGGCCGGGCATTTCCAGCCCGCCGCCATCGCCGTGTTCGTCGCCATGATCATGGACGGCCTCGACGGGCGTGTCGCACGCCTCACCCACACCGAAAGCGCCTTCGGCAAGGAGTACGACAGCCTCTCGGACATGGTGTCCTTCGGTCTCGCGCCGGCGCTGGTCATGTACGAGTGGGCATTCAAGGACATGATCAATTTCGGCTGGGCATGGGGCAAGCTGGGCTGGTTGGGCGCATTCTTCTATGCCATCACCGCCGCACTGCGGCTCGCGCGCTTCAACGTGCGTACCGGGGTGGTGGACAAACGCTATTTCCAGGGGTTGCCCAGTCCCGCAGCGGCCGGCATCGTCGCCGGTGCCGTGTGGTTCGGCAGCGATCTGGATATCCCAGGTTCGGCGCTGCTGATTCCCGCCTACATCCTCACGGTAGCCGCCGGCGCGCTCATGGTGAGCAGCATCAGCTACTACAGCTTCAAGGACCTGAATCTGCACGGGCGCGTGCCGTTCACCACCATACTCATCGTGCCAATCGCACTCATTATCATCTCCCTGAGCCCGCCGAAAGTGCTGTTCATCGGGTTCTTCGCCTATGCCTGCTCGGGGCCGATGCTGGCCCTGTGGCGGATGCGCCGGCGACTGGCACGCAAGCACTCGCACTGAGCATCATGGCCGCAGACCGCGCCAGTTACCTGCGTGATCTGGGCATCACCGTGTGGACGCGACGCGGCGGCTCGGCAGCCGTGGTACCAGCCGCGGATGCTGATACCGCGGCTGACCCGCTTTCCCGCGAGGCCACAATCGCCACCCTGGACTGGCCGGCACTCGAACAGACGGTCAGGGGCTGTACCGCCTGCGGCCTGCGGGCCGGTTGCACGCAGACGGTATTCGGCGTGGGCGTGCGTCGGGCGGAATGGCTGATCATCGGCGAAGCTCCCGGCGCCGACGAGGACAAACAGGGCGAGCCCTTCGTGGGCCGTGCGGGACAGTTGCTCAACTCCATGCTGACGGCCATCGGCCTCAAACGCGAGCAGGTATACATCGCCAACATCCTGAAGTGCCGTCCGCCCAACAACCGTGAGCCGAAACCGGAGGAGGCGGAGCTCTGCCGGCCGTTCCTGGAAAGGCAGATCGCGCTGATCCGGCCGAAGCTGATCCTGGCCCTGGGCCGCATCGCCGCCCAGAATCTGCTCAACACCGAGACCCCCATCGGCCGCCTGCGCGGACAGGTACACCAGCTGGGCACCATCCCCGTAGTCGTGACCTATCATCCAGCCTATCTGCTGCGCTCGCCGGGTGAGAAGCGCAAGGCCTGGGTGGATCTGCAACTAGCAGTGCGTACCTTGCGGGGGCAGGGCCCATGAGCGCCATCGTTGCCGCCAGCGCGATGCCGTTCTACCGGCCCATGCGCGAGCAGGACCTGGCAGCGGTGATGTCCATCGAGCAACGCGCCTATGAGTTCCACTGGAGCGAGGGCATCTTCCGTGATTGCCTGCGGGTGGGGTACGGCTGCTGGGTCATGGAACTGGACGGCGGCATCGCCGGTTACGGCATCCTGTCGCTGGTGGTGGGTGAGGCACACCTGCTGAACGTCTGTATCACACCTGAACGGCAGCGCCAGGGTTATGGCCGGCTGCTGCTGGAACACTTCATCCAACTGGCGAAAGAGCGGGGCGCCAGCCAGATGCTGCTGGAAGTGCGACCCTCCAACCAGGCTGCGATCCGCCTTTACCACCAGCGCGGCTTCAATGAAGTGGGAGTACGCAAGGCCTATTACCCCGGCGGCAAGGGCCGTGAGGATGCACTCATCATGGGTCTGGCGCTCTGAGCGCGCCGCCCGTATCGGGTAGAATGCGCGGCTTTATCCCCATCTGATTCCACCACATGTTTGACCAGGACATCGGCCGGCGGCGCACGTTCGCCATCATCTCCCATCCGGACGCCGGCAAGACCACGCTCACCGAGAAGCTGCTGCTGTTCGGCGGCGCCATCCAGCTGGCGGGCGCGGTGAAGGGACGCAAGGCAGCGCGCCACGCCACCTCCGACTGGATGGCCCTGGAACAGCAGCGCGGTATCTCCGTGACCTCATCGGTGATGCAGTTCCCCTACCGGGAGCGCATCGTCAATCTGCTGGACACGCCGGGCCACGAGGATTTTTCCGAGGACACCTACCGTACCCTCACGGCGGTGGATTCCGCGCTCATGGTCATCGACTGCGCCAAAGGCGTGGAGGAGCGCACCATCAAGCTCATGGAGGTGTGCCGCTTGCGGGACACGCCCATCATGACCTTCATCAACAAGCTGGACCGGGACGGCCGCGATCCCATGGCGCTGCTGGACGAAGTGGAATCGGTACTCAAGATCCGCTGTGCGCCGGTCACCTGGCCCATCGGCATGGGCCGGGAACTGCGGGGCATCTACCACCTGCTTGCGGACCGCATCGCGATTTATGCGGGCGAGAAGAGCGGCCGTCTGGGAGAAACGCGCATCATCGAGGGCCTGCACAGTGAGCAGGCCAGTGCGCTGTTGGGCGATGATGCGGTCGCGTTCCGCGCCGAGGTGGCGCTGGTGCATGGTGCTTCCCATGCCTTCGACGCGCAGGAATATTCAGCCGGGCGGCTGACACCGGTGTTCTTCGGTTCCGCCATCAATAATTTCGGCGTGCGCGAACTGCTGGACGCGTTCGTGGAGCATGCGCCCACCCCGCGGCCGCGGGCCGCTACCACCCGTTGCGTGGTGCCGTTTGAAGAGAAACTCACAGGCTTCGTGTTCAAGATCCAGGCCAACATGGATCCGCAGCACCACGACCGTATCGCCTTCGTGCGGCTGTGCTCGGGCCGTTACACGCCCGGCATGCGCATCAGGCACGTGCGCATCGGCCGCGAGGTCAAGATCGCGGATGCCCTCACCTTCATGGCGGCGGAGCGCGAACGGGTGGAGCAGGCCTACGCCGGTGACATCATCGGCGTGCACAACCACGGTACCATCGCCATCGGCGATACCTTCACCCAGGGCGAGGAGCTGCAGTTCACCGGCATCCCCAACTTCGCACCGGAACTGTTCCGCCGTGTGGTGCTCAAGGATCCGCTCAAGGCCAAGGCGCTCAACAGGGGGCTCGCGCAACTTTGCGAGGAAGGCGCCACGCAGCTGTTCAAGCCGCTGCGCAACAACGAACTTATCCTCGGCGCCGTGGGCATGCTGCAGTTCGAGGTGGTGGCCTACCGCCTGCAGAGCGAGTACGGCGCCGAGTGCGTATTCGACAGCATCCCGGTGGCCACCGCCCGCTGGGTGGAATGCGATGATGCGAAGCGGCTTGAGGAATTCAGGAACAAGGTCTTCGACAACCTGGCGCTGGATCACGCCGACAGTCTGGTGTATGTGGCGCCGACCCTGGTGAACCTGCAGCTCACCCAGGAGCGCTGGCCGGGTGTGCGCTTCCGCAAGACCCGTGAGCACGGTGTATTGGAAACCAGTGGGGCGTGAGGAGTGAGGAGTAGAACGAGGGTCTGTCAGACTGACATAGCCGCATCACGGCATTCCTGCTAGCCTGTGCCGTCCCCATCCGGGAGCCGGAACATGCCGTTACCGACCAGCCGTAAGGTCTGGGGCTGGGCCCTGTACTACTGGGGCAACCATGCTTTCGCCACCTCGGTGGTGACATTGTTTTTTCCCATCTTCTTCAAGGATTACTGGAGCCACGGCGCCGACGTCACCGTCAGCACCTTCCGGCTGGGCGTCGCCAACTCGGTGGCGAGCCTGGTGGTGGCGCTGTCGGCGCCGGTGCTGGGGGCCATCGCTGACCGCGGCAGCCGCAAGAAGCGTTTCCTGATGTTCTCCGCCTACCTGGGGGCGGTGATGGTGTTGGCGCTGCACTTTGTGGCCAAGGGTGCCTGGGAATGGGCGGTGCTGCTCTACGTACTCGCTTCCATCGGTTATTTCTGGGGTAACGTGTTCGGCGACTCCATGCTGGTGAGTGTGGCGGAGAAGGGCAAGCTCGACATCACCTCCGCCGTGGGCTACAGCATGGGGTATCTGGGCGGCGGGCTGTTCCTGGTGCTGGGTGTATTCATGAGCCTCAAGCCGCAGTGGTTCGGCCTGCCGGATGCGGCGGCGGCAGTGCGCTGGATCCTGGTGCTGACCGCCGCCTGGTGGGTGGTGTTCTCGCTGCCGCTGCTGTTGTTCGTGCCGGAACCGAGGAAATCCGCGACGCGTATCGGTCTGGTCACGGCGGTGCGGGAAGGTTTCGGCCAGTTCGCGGAGACTTTCCGCCATGTGCGCGCCTACAAACCGGTGTTCATGTTTCTGATCGCCTATTGGGTGTACATCGACGGTGTCAATACCGTCATCCAGATGGCGGTGGATTACGGCAAGGCCATCGGCTTCAGTACCACTGATTTGATCCTGGCCGTGCTGCTGGTGCAATTCGTGGGCGTGCCGGCGGCGCTCATGTTCGGGCGCATCGGCGAACGCATCGGTCCGAAAACCGGCATCTTCATCGGTCTCGCGGTGTACGTATTCGTGTCCATCTTCGCCGCTTTCATGCGGCACTCCTGGCAGTTCTTCGTGCTCGCCGCCCTGGTGGGGCTGGTGCAGGGCGGGGTGCAGCTCCTGAGCCGCTCTTATTACGCCCGCCTGGTGCCGGCGGAGCGTGCCGGCGAGTTCTTCGGCTTCTACAACATGCTAGGCGAGTTCGCCGCCATCATCGGCCCGTTCCTCATCGGCTTCGTGAGCTACATGAGCGGCAGCCCGCGGCTGTCGATCCTTTCGGTGATCCTGTTGTTTGTCAGCGGCGCACTGCTGTTGACACTCGTGGACACAAAGAAACAGAATGACGCGGCACCGGCGGCATAAAATCCCGTTCCAGCACGCGAGGCAACGATTGCATGTCAAATCGCAAGGTCCAATGGCGTGGCGCCACGGGGAATGTCTATGAATATGAGATTCATGGCATGGATTTCAATCCGCAGCCCGGAGACTACGGCAACTATATTTTCGCAAGGGAGACGCCGATAGGCTGGTACGCGGTATATATCGGCCAGGGGGAGCTCGAGACCCGCATACGCAAGCATCCCACCGGGAAAAAAGCCAGCATGAGAGCGAGTCATATCCACGTGCACATCAATAACAACGACGCGCAGACACGGCTCGCGGAAGCAAAAGATCTGCGCGCGGCGCACAACCACGCCAGCACCACCATCCTGTTCCGTCCAAACTGACGGGAGATCCAGTCGCGCTGCGAGCAGCTTTGCCGCAGGCCGGGGACAATTGTCAGGGATGGAAAGCGGCGACCAGTCGGCTGAATTCCTGCGGATTGCCTGTTCCGGAATAACGCAGCGCTGCGTACAGGGATGTGATGGCGCGTACTTGGGCATGCCACTCAGGTCTTGAGCGGCCGACACGCTCGGCGTAATCAAACGGCCCCTCGTAGGGTTTGCGTGCCAGACCACGCCTGGCCAGCCGTTGGCAGAAGCGCCGATACTGGCGGTCCACGGCCGGGGAACGCGGCGGCCGGTGGCGCCAGATCAGTACCAGCCAGACCAGCGCCAATAAGCCACCGATGAGCAGCAGCAGAACCAGCGCGAGCTGCAACCAGTTGCCGTACTGCAGCCCGAGCCTGGCATAGAAGCGCTGCTGCAGCGCCGGGCCGTAGGCCAGCACCCACTGGTTCCAGCCATTGTTGGCCGCGTCCCAGGTGTTGCGGATTTCACCCAGCCAGGGATGGGCGCGGAATAAATAACCCGGCACCTCGCTCGCCGGCAGTGCGGCCGCCAGTCCTTCATCCACCCGCGCCGGGTCCACCGCCGCCGTGGGATCCACGCGCACCCAGCCGCGATCCGCGAGCCACACTTCCGCCCAGGCATGGGCATCCTCCTGACGCACGCTGTAGTAACCGTCCAGCGGGTTGCGGGTTCCGCCCTGGTAGCCGATGACCACGTGGGCGGGCACGCCGGCGGCGCGCATCAGGAACACGAAGGCACCGGCATAGTGTTCGCAGAAACCCCGGCGTGTATCGAACAGGAACTGGTCGATCTGGTTTCTGCCGGTGAGCTTGCCGGGTTGCAGGGTGTAACTGAAAGGCTGGTCATGGAACATCCGCAGCGCATCCTGGACGATCTGCTGCGGTGACTCCGCAGCGGCTTTCCATTGTTGCGCCAGCGCGCGGGCATGGGGGTCGATGCGCTGCGGCAGCAGCAGATCGCGGTCGCGCATCCATGCCGATGCGCCAGCCCCGTAGTTGGAATCCGTATACGAGACGACCGAATAACGCTTGCGCTCGGTGACCATCTGGGGCACGATCACTTCATGGTCGGCAGTCAGCCGAGCGTCAGCTGGTATCTCTACCGGCAGGTCCAATGTGTACAGTACCCGCAGGTCGTTGGGTTCGAGGGTCACCTCATAACGCACCGGCATGCCGCGGCTGATGAGCTGCGCATGACCGGCCCAGGGCACATCTCCGATGCTCCATGAGCGGCCGTCATAGTCGTGCAGCACCAGTGCGCGCCAGTAGAGTTGCGCGGGCGGCGGTGCTCCGCCGGAGAATTTCACGCGGAACGCGATGGCATCCGAGGCGGCGAGTTCGCTGATGCTGCCCGGCGCCATATGAGTGGACAGGCCGGTGACGCCGCTGTGTTGCGGCAGGCCGATGCCCCACAATGGCCCGGGCACGCGCGGGAACAGCAGGAACAGTACCACCGCCACCGGCAGCGCGGGCAGCAGCAGCTTTGCGGCGGTTTTCATCGCCGCCATCGGCGGGCGGGTCACATCCGGGTGCGCCACATTGAGCAGCGCCGCTGTCGCGAGCCATACCGCCGGAACCATATAGAGCGCCAGGGGAATGGTCTGGTCGTAGAGAAAATTGGCGATGCCGATGAACAGCGCGATCACCAGCAACAGGAAATAATCCCGCAGTCCCTTCGCTTCCATGAGCTTGAGGGTGGCCAGCAGGATCAGCAGTGCGGTGCCGGCTTCCGGTCCGTTGAGGGTGCGGTAGGTGAGGTACACACCCAGAAAGGCGGCGAGCCCGAGTCCCAGGCGCAGGTAGCGATTGAACAGCGGCCAGCCGCGATAGGCCGCCGCCAGCCGCCACAGCGCTATGAGCAGTGCCACCGCTATTACCCACGGCGCCAGATGCAACGCCTGGGGCAGCACCATGATGCCCAGTGCCACCAGCGCCCATGACAACCGCAGGCGTTCCATGCGGGTTTCCAGATTGAGCGGCAGCGCGCTGTTCATCGGTGCAGGCCCGCAGCCGGTGCACCGAACAGGGCAAGTGCTTCGAGACAACGGCGGCGATGCGCATCGCTGTTGCCTGCCGGGAGCACAGTGCCTGGGATCTTCAGGCCATAGCTCATGTTTGCCGCGTGGGCCAGGAGCACCCAGCGGCACAGGATCGACAGGCGCTCTTCCGGAGCGACGCCCGGCAGGCTGTCCCACTCCAGCCAGCAGGTCTCCTCCCCGGTGCCGGCGAATTGTTTGGTGAGCAACAGCTGTTGGCGGGCGGAAGATTTCCAGGCGATGTGCCGCGGTGAATCCCCGGCGCGGTAATCCCGCAGACCGCTGAAATCTTCCTCGCCGCGGCCCGTGGGCCGGTCACGGCCGTAGCCCCCACGCGGAGCCGGCAGCGGCGGGACGTTTTCCGCCGGCGCCGGATACACCAGTGTTTTCTGCGGCATGTGCAGCCAGCCCCAGGCACGGAACAGGCCGAAAGGATAGGTGGTCTCCGCCACCATCCGTCCGAGGGGCAGCCAGCCGCGCCGGGGTGCCGGCAACGGCACGGATACGCTGCCATGCTCACCGGCGGCTATATCGCCGGTGACGGTGGTGTCGCCCTCTTCGGCGCTGAGGACGATGGCGATGCGGGGTGTACGCGCCGGATTGCTGAGATGCATGTGAAAATGTGCGGTGCCGCCGGCGAATACCGGCGGTGCCGCGCCGGCGGCGATGACGATACCCGTGAGGTTGGCATGGCAGGCATGCATGGCCACGAGACCGAGACCGGCCAGTACGAAGCTGAGCATGAAGCCCATGCTGTTGGAATAATTCATGGAGCCCAGCAGCATCACGAATACCGTGAAGCCGTACAGAAGTCCCTGGCGGCTGGGCAGGATATAGATGCGCCGCCGTCCCAGATTCACCACCTCGCCATCGGGTCCCTGGCGGCGACGTGCCCAGTCATGGGCCCGGTGGCGGAGAAAAGCGCGCGCGGCCTTGAGCATGCTCAGGGAATGGGCACAGCCTCAAGCAACTGTTGCGCGACGGCAGCGGGCGCGGCACTCTCGCGGCCGGACCTGGTCCGCAGCCGGTGGCCCACCACACCCGGCAGCACCGTCTGCAGATCTTCCGGTACCACGCCCGCATGTCCCATGAGCAGGGCCTGGGCCTGGGCGGCGTGTTTGAGGGCGATGGCAGCGCGCGGCGACAGTCCGGTTTCGTACCGCGGTGATTCGCGCGTGTGCCGTACCAGCGCCTGCAAGTACTGCAATAATGCTTCCGAGACGTGCACCTGCAGCGCGGTTTCCCGCAGCGCCAGCAGTTCGTGGGCGCTGAGTACCGGCTGCAGATCGCGCAGCAGTTCACGGCGGTCGCGGCCCTGCAGCAGGTCATGTTCCGCCCGCTCATCGGGGTAGCCCAGTTCCAGGCGCATGAGGAAACGGTCCAGCTGTGATTCCGGCAGCGGGAAGGTGCCTACCTGGTGCAGCGGATTCTGGGTGGCGATGACGAAGAACGGCTGGGGCAACGGCCGGGTCACTCCATCCACCGTCACCTGGCGTTCCTCCATGGCTTCAAGCAGGGCGCTCTGCGCCTTGGGTGTGGCGCGGTTCACTTCATCGGCGAGGATCAGCTGTGCGAAGATCGGACCCGGATGGAAGCGGAATCCGCTGTTTTGCTGTTCATAGATGGAAGCGCCGATAATATCCGCTGGCAGCAGGTCGCTGGTGAACTGGATACGCTGGTAAGACAGCCCCAGCAGTCGCGCCAGTGTCTGCGCCAGGGTGGTCTTGCCCACGCCGGGGATATCCTCGATAAGCAGGTGTCCACCGGTGATGAGACATACGAGACCCAGGCGGATCTGCGGTTCCTTGCCAAGGATGATAGCGTTCGCCTGGGCGATGATGGTATTCACCTTGTGCACCAGGGCATTGGCCGGCAGATCGCGGGCAGCAGCGGTACGATCATGGGACATGCGCTTCCTCCGTTTAAACACCTTATGCCAAAACCCGTATGCCGTCCATAATAACTGTGTAGTTCGGAAAACAGCGAGGTTTGCTATGAGTGCGTTACGCGTATTTTTTATCGTATTGCTGTTAACGGGATCCCTGCTGGGTTGTCATGGCGGTGACGGCGCAGCGGCCACTGCCGCCCGAGATGCGCTCATGCACACCGACAAGGCTTTTTCCGCCGCGACGTTGCAGCAGGGCTTCGCTGCGGCCTTCAAGCGGTATGCCACGGACGACGCCTTGCTGCTGCCGGAAAACAGTATGGCATTGCGGGGTGAAGCGCTCATCGAGCAGAGCCTGCAGGGCATGCCCGCAGGCACCCGTCTCAGCTGGACTCCCCAGGCCGCAGCCGTCGCTGCCTCGAGTGACATGGGCTACACCTGGGGTATCTATGAACTCACCGGCACCAATGCCGCCGGCCAGGCAACGCTGGCTTACGGGAAATATCTTGCGGTGTGGCAGAAACCATCGGGTAAATGGCGGCTTGCGGTGATGATGATTAATCAGTCGCCGGGGCCGGCGAGCGGCTGAAGCAGGATCCACGGGACATGGGCCACTCAGCGCGCTGCGGGCTGGCGGTCTTCATGGTTTTGATTTCGCGCCTGCGTTTTTTCCAAGGCCCAAGGCGGCAACCAGGGCCCGGGTGAAGCGTGGGCGATCCCGGTAGTCGAGGTGCGAGCCGTCCGGGCAGGTGAAACCGCGCAATGCCGGCACGTCTTCGAAGTTCAGAACTGGCGCGGTGGTGGCCGCTGCAAAACGGTCCCAGAACTCCTTCCTGGGGTAGCGCCGCTCGTCCATGTCTTTCACGTCGCCGCTCCGGGGGAACACGATGAAGATCACCCTGCCACCGTGGGCCTTGATGGCATCAGCCATGGCGGCGATCTCACGGCTGTCGCGGCGATAGGCGGTGTCATCCACCGGCTTGAGCGCGGCTATCCGCTTTTTTAGCATGGCATCCAACTGGGCATAGGTGGTGTCCGGGGCGATATTCACGGTCTCACCCAGATTGCGGATGGCACGTCCATAGTAGATCGCCGGTATCGATATCCGTGAATAATCCGCGAGCATCGAACGGTCCGGCAACATGGTGAGGTACTGGGGCGTGGGCCGGGGATTGAGTATGCGTTGCAGCAGCGCCGTGATCGGACGGGTGCCATCCGCGTAACTTCGCAGCATGCCGTGCAGGAAATCAGTCAGATAGGCTTCGCTCATGGCGAAATCCGGGACCCGATGCTGGTGCTGCTGGCGTTCATACTGGGTTTCCCAGCCTGAAACCTGGTCATTGAGATCCGGGTCCGCGACCACGTTGTCTTCGAATTCGACCAGCACGGTTCCGCGAATCGTCGGGTCTCGCGCCAGGCCCGCCAGGATGGGTGTGAACGGACTGCCGTCGATCGCCAGTTGCACCGGTTCCAGCCCGGTTTCCCGTTGCAGTACGTGGAGATCCATGTCCAGCTGCATGCGTGATGCACCGACCAGGATCAGTGCATGCGACCCCAGTGCGCTGGCGCGTTCACGCTGTTGCAGCCACAGGGCTTCGGAATCGATCACGCTTGGCCTGAAGCCGCGTGCCGCCAGCCGCACTTCCATGGCCGCCACAAATGCCGCGAGAATCAGCAGTGCGCCCAGCAAAATGCGCCACCAGGCCAGGTGCGGCAGGCGCTGGCTAGAACTGGAAGTAGATGAAGGCACGTTCATCGCCTCCCGAGCAGAGGAACAGGGTCACGAGACACAGTCCCAGTACCGACGTCTGGGCCACGGTTCCGAGCCGGCTGAATTGCGCTTCCAGTGAACTGTCACGCAGCGCGATGTGCCAGCGTACCGTGATGGCGATGGCGATGTATACGGGCAGCATCGACAGCAGATCGACGGCGGAAAAACTCCGAAAGCGGAATAAGCCCATGAATACGTTGCCGGCGGCACGCACGTCCGGCGCACGGAAGGGTATCCAGGTAAGACTGACCACCAGGAAGGTGAAAAGCGTCAGTATGATCTGGGGTTTCGGCTGCCCGTCGCCCGGCGGCGCGTGCCTGGAGAAATTTTCACGCAGCCAGCGTTCGATGGCGAGGTACAGACCATGCAGTCCGCCCCACAGCACGAACATCCAGGATGCGCCGTGCCAGAGTCCGCCGATCAGCATGGTCAGGGCCAGATCGATGTAGGTCCGCCGTTTGCCTTTACGGCTGCCCCCAAGCGGTATGTAGAGGTAGTCGCGCAGCCAGGTCGAGAGCGTGATATGCCAGCGGCGCCAGAAGTCGGAGAAACCGCGGGCCCCGTAAGGATGGCGGAAATTGTCGGGGAACTCGAAGCCGAAACACAGGGCCAGACCGATGGCACACAGGGTATAGCCGCTGAAATCGAAGTAGATCTGCCCTGAAAACCCCAGTACGGCCGCCCAGGAATCGACGACATTGTGCGCCGCCGGATCCGTGAATACCTGGTCGACAACGGGCGCGAAGATATTATCGGCCATTACCACCTTGGAAAACAGTCCAAAGCAGACCAGCACCAGACCCCAGCCCAGCTGGTCGCGGCTCGCCTGCCGCGGCTGTACGATCTGGGGCAGCAGTTGCTTTGCACGCACGATGGGACCCGCCACCAGGTGCGGGAAAAAACTGACAAACAGCGCGTAGTCAAGAAACGACCAGTGGCCCTGCACCTCGCGGCGGTAAACATCGATGGTGTAGGAGAGCGAGGCGAAGGTATAGAACGAGATGCCTATCGGCAGGATGATGTCCAGCGCCGGCGGCTGGTAGATCACGCCGATGGCGGCCAGGGCCGTGCGGAAGTTTCCCAGCAGGAAGTTCCCGTATTTGAAGAAACTGAGCAGACCGAGGTTGCTGAGCAGGCTGAGCAGCAACAGCAGTTTGCGTTGTCCGGGCACGGCGTTTTGCCATATCTTTCTGGCCAGCCACCAGTCCAGCGTCGTGGAGAACAGCAGGATCGCCACATAGGGCGGGTTCCATGCCGCGTAGAACAGGTAGCTGGCCGCCAGCAGGACGCGCTTCTGGGCGGTCCAGCTGGGCATGAGGCGATGCAGCGTGAAAACGATTGCAAAGAAAACCAGGAAGGTCAGCGAATTGAAGAGCATGCGCGGATATGTGCCTCTGTCGCCTTGCTGTTACTGTCTTCGGTGGCGTATCCAAGCAACCGGCGTGATGTTACCAGTCATTCAGCCGAGCGCGCGGATCTGCGCCATCTGTTTATCCAGCTCACGGATCGCTGTGTCCAGTTCTCCGGCCTTGGCGCGCACACTCTTGACCACTTCGGCAGGCGCGCCCTTTATAAAGGATGCATTGTCGAGTTTCGCACATGTACGTGCATATTCCTGGCGCAGCTTGTCGAGTTGCTTGCCGAGCCGCGCGAGTTCTGCCTGTACGTCGATCAGGCCCTCGAATGGAATATGCAGCCGCGCATCATCGACGGTGACAGTGGCGGCGGCGGGTGGCGGGGATTCCCCCGGCTTCAGTCTGTGGATGGGTTCGAGCCGCGCGAGGAATTCAAGTTGCGGTCCGATGCGATCAAAGAGATACGGGTCATGAACGCCAGTTTCGAGGAGCACACGGACGGCTTTTGAAGGCGGCACGCCATGCTCACTGCGTATTCTACGGACTTCTCCAACGGCATCAATCAAAAACCTGATGTCGCCGGCTGCGATACTTGGGTCGGCTTTCCGCTTGAATTCCGGGAATTGCTGCAGCGAAACAGAATCACCGTGTTTGCCGAGTTTCGGCGCAACCTGCTGCCAGAGTTCTTCGGTGATGAACGGGATAATGGGGTGCAACGCCCGGAGAAGTGCTTCCAGAACGTATAGCAGGGTGTGCCGGGTGGAATTCGCTTTTTTATAGTCGGAACCGTTCAACGCCGACTTGGACAGTTCGATGAACCAATCGCAGAAATCGTTCCAGGTGAATTCGTAGAGGTCCTGGGCCAGCAGATCGAACCGGTAGTCCTGAAAGTGCTTTTCAATGTTGTATAACCGATGCTCAAGCTTGTTGACGATCCAGTGTTCGGCAGGAGTCTTTAATGGTGGATCTCCGTCTGCGGTAAATCCCTCGGTGTTCATGAG
>JAGWNO010000160.1 GCA_028871235.1 Gammaproteobacteria bacterium | reverse complement strand
GCCCAGAACACCTGTCAACATGACGGCCGGCCAGGAAGAGCGAAAGTGATGCTTCATGAGTGCTCCTTCGGCAGCGCAACACGCGGCGCGTGTGCGTTGTTCAAGGGTTGTTGCAGGGCGTTTTCCAACTGGCTCAGGGCCGTTTGCGCGCTGATGAGCGCATTGAGGTGAGCAAGTTCGCTGCGCAGCGCGGTTTGTCTGGCGAAAAACAGGCCAAGCGCATCGGTTTCCCCGGCCTTGAACTGCGCCGTTACCGCCTGCGCCGCTTGTGCAGCGCTATCCGCCGCCTGCGTGGCCAGCGACAGGCTGTCACGTGCGCCACGATAGGCGGCCATGGCCTGGGTCACCTGGGCGATGACCCGGTTCTGCACTACCTCGAACTGCGCGGCGGCTTCGCGACGGCGTGCTTCAGCGGCCGCCACCGCTCCCTGATTGTGGTTGAAAACAGGCAGCGAAATACCGATGCCCAGCGACCATTTATCCTGACCTTGATCCCACCTGAAGCCGGGACCGATCTGCAGGCTGGGATATTGGCGGGCGATTTCTCTTTGCAGGGCATACTGGCTTGCCGCGTAGCGCGCCAGAGCGGCGAGGATATCCGCACGGTTCAGCAGCGCATTGCGCTGCACCGCGGCTTTTGGCGCCACGCCCAGCGGCCGGGTGAATTCATTGAATGCGAAATGCATGTCTTGAAGCGCCGCTGCCGGCATGCCCAGCACCGCAGCCAGGGCATCACGCGCGGTGGTTTCCCGGGTTTTGGCGCTGGCCAGGGCGTACTGAATCGCCTTATAGGCACTGCGCGCCTCCAGCCATACAGGCGCGGAAATCTCCCCGGAGGCATACCGTGCCTGCAGGAGACTCGACGTTTCCCGTTGATCGGCAGCTTGTTGCCGCAGCAATGCCACTTGCTGTCCGGTCGCATACAGATCAAGCAAGCGGCTGCGTAAGCGATTGCGCACCTGCCATGCGGTCCCCGCCACGTCGAAGTCAGCCGCCGTGCTGAGTGCCCGCGCCCGCCTGATGGCCGCAGCGCGGCGCCCGGCGGTGGGAATGGGAAAGCTCAGCGCGTAATCAAAAATCCAGGGCGATTCACCGGCGGGGCTGCTGGTGTTATAACCCGGTGCAAAACTGAATTGTGGATTGGGATATTCACTGGCAACTTGAATACCGGCGCTGACGGCGCGGGCATGCGCCTCGGCCACCGCAAGCATCGCGCTGTAGTGAAGCGCCACCGGCGTCAGCAGCGCGAGAGTCCAGCGCTGCGGCGGCCAGGGCGCGACGCTGTGCCGCAGGCTTGCCTCTACGGCATGACGCGTCTCGGCGCTGTCGAGGCGCCGGGCTTCGAACGCCGACAGGGTACTCCCGGGGGTAAGCGGCCGGTTGTGAAAAGTGGCGCAGCCGGCCAGCACCGCGATTATCAGCAGCACTAATGAAAGACGCAGGCATGACATGCCGGCAGTCTACGTCAGGCATCGTGAATAACGCCGCTCAGTCAGATGACAGTTCTGTCATCTGCATGCCGGATGCGCCTCCCGGAAAACGCAGGCGGGCCACCGTGCCCTCACCCGGCCGGCTGTCAAGGCTCGCCTCGCCGGCATGCAGTTCCATGATGGAACGCACGATGGCGAGCCCCAGCCCGGTGCCCTGGCCGCGCCGCGCCCGCGCCGGATCAGCCTGATAGAAACGGTCGAATACATGCGGCAGATGCTCCGGCGTGATGCCTTCGCCACGGTCGCGCACCGCGATCTCCACGCCGCCGGCGGCGAGCGCGCGCACTGCCACGCGTACTTCGCTGCCAGCCGGCGAGTAACGGATGGCATTGACCAGCAGGTTGCCGAGCGCCTGGCGGAACAGCAACGGATCGGCGTTGAGCCAGGCATCGCCTTCGCACACCAGACGCACGCCGTGTTTGGCGGCGGCCGCCGCATGATACGCCAGCACATGCGCACACGCTTCGTGGACCTGGAAGCGTACGGTACTCACGGATTTTTCCGCGCTCTCCGCCCGCGCGATGAACAGCAGGTTTTCAATGAGCACGGCGAGCCGCCGGCATTCCTCCAGGCCTGAAACCAGGGTTTCCCGGTATTCATCGGCGCCGCGCTCACGCGTCAGGCAGACTTCCAGCTCGCCCATGAGGTTATTGAGCGGGTTGCGCAATTCATGGGCAAGGTCTGCGGAGAAGCGCGCGAGACGTGCGAACGCCTCATCCAGACGCTCCATCATTTCATTGAATACCCGCACCAGGTCCACCAGCTCCGGCGGCCAAGGCGGTTGCAGCGGTATGCGTTCGGCAAGGCGCGCCGGGGTGACGGCACGCGCCGCCCGGGTGATGCGTTCGAGCGGCCGCAATCCGCGGGTGGTGACCAGGCGGCCGGCGAGCAGCAGCACCGGCAGCAGCAGCAGCAGGAATATCCACAGCCCCCGCCGGTAATCGGCCAGCAGCGCATCATCGCGCGACACATCCAGGGCAAGCTGTACCGTGTAGGGGCTCCCCGGGGTAGCCAGCGAACGCAGGCTGAATGCCACCAGCACGTAGTGACGCCGGTCGGCGTACCAGTCGCGGATGGCGGCGCGGGTGATGGCATCCGCTGTGACCGGAATTGGGAATGCCTGCGGTGGCAGCGGCTCGCTCATGCCGCGGGTCTGGCCGAGCACCGCGCTCTGCAAAGCCAGCACCCGTGCCTCATATTGCCGCAACGTGGTGCCGGCGGTTTCCTTGTTGATCTCGCTGAGCAACGCCCCGGGCTGGTCGCCCCCGTCCCGGAAATCCTCCGTCAGTTCCTGCGCTTTGGCCTTCAGGAAACGCAGATGTTCGGCGTCGAAGTTGACCGTCAGTTTCCAGTAAAGCACGCCCGTGAATGCGGCCACTGCCACCAGCGAGGTCAGTGTATAAAACAATGTGAGGCGCACGCCGATGGAGCGCGTCACCCGGCGTGAGGACAAATCAGCGTTTTTCCACCACATAGCCCATACCGCGCACTGTGTGGATCAGCGGGCAATCGAACGGTGCATCCACCTTGGCACGCAGCCGGCGAATCACCACGTCCACCACGTTGGTCTGGGTATCGAAGTCCACACCCCAGACGTTCTCGGCGATGTAGGTGCGCGCGAACACCCGGCCGGCGCTGCGCGCCAGCAGCGCGAGCAGCGCGAATTCCTTGGGCGTCAGGTGCAGGACCTGCCCCGCCCGTTCGGCCCGGTGACGTACGGGATCGATCACCAGATCCGCCACCTGCAGCATTTCAGGCTGCAGCTCTGCCCCCCGCCGCAGCAGCGAACGCAGGCGCGCCAGCAGTTCGGAAAACGCGAACGGCTTGATCAGATAGTCGTCGCCACCGAGCTCCAGACCCCGCACCCGGTCCTCTACCCGGTCGCGCGCCGTGAGGAACAGCACCGGTATGCGGCTGCCCGTGGCGCGCAATGCCTGCACCACCGACCAGCCATCCAGCACCGGCAGCATCACATCGAGCACCAGCGCATCGTAGACGTGCTCACGCACCAGACGCAGCGCGGTGCGCCCATCCGCTGCCGTATCCACGGTAAACCCGTTCTCCGTCAGTCCTTTAACCAGATAGGCGCTGGTCTTGACTTCATCCTCGGCGATCAGGATATGCATCTCATTGCCCCGGCCTTCGGGATGGCCGGCGCCATGATACGTCGTCATGGACCGCTCAGATACCACTCTGCCGCGCGTCCTGCCCCCGCCGGCCCCGCATCAGCAGGTGATAGATCACCGGCATGACGATCAGTACCAGTGGCAATTGCACGGTTTCGCCGGCGATGATGGCCACCGCCAGCGGCTGCTGCATGGCGGAACCCCGGCCAAGGTCGAGGGCCAGCGGCAGCAGCGCCAATATGGTCGTGAGAGTGGTCAAGGCGATGGGGCGCATGCGGTTCAGCCCCGCCTC